>CAYWBA010000001.1:0-37593 GCA_964455955.1 uncultured Planctomycetota bacterium
ACAGGGAGTGGCAAGACCTACCTGCTGTCTTTCAACGTGGATTTCAGGCCTGTGCTTGCCAGCACCTGGTTGGCTTTGACAGGAGTTGTGATACTAACTTTCTATTTGCTTGCAAGCATTCTTGAGCACAGAAACAGGGAGAGGGAGAAAGAACTTCTTAAAGAGGAGCCATCGAAAGTTGCAGCCTCAACCGCAGGTGGCGACGAAGGCGAGAACACTACTTTGGAGGCGTGAGATGACAGGTTTGTACGTGGGTATTGGAACAGGGATACTGAGCCTGATTGTCGCGTTTATTTTCAGCCGGATAGTGCTGAGCAAGCCCCGCGGCACCGAACTCATGCAGAAGATAAACGAACAGGTCCAGAAGGGAGCAGCCTCCTTTTTGAAGACCGAGTACAGGGTACTCGTTGTCTTCATAATAGTAGTTGCCGCATGCCTGTGGATATTTATTGACAGCCGTATCGAGAGTACGGCCGTTCCCGGGACCATGATATCCTTTATTATAGGGGCATTTTTCAGCATGCTTTCAGGCTGGATAGGGATGAAAGTTGCGACCAAGGCGGCCGCTCCCACCACAGAGGCTGCCAAGACCGGCCTCAGCGCCGCGCTCGGCGTAGCTTTCAAGTCCGGCGCCGTGATGGGGCTTACTGTCGTTGGCTTCGGCCTGGCAGGCGTCTCAGCAGTTTATCTTATCTTCAAAGATGTCCAGCTTGTGTTCGGGTTCTCGCTTGGCGCCTCTTCAATCGCGCTTTTTGCACGTGTCGGAGGAGGGATATTCACCAAGGCTGCGGACGTCGGGGCCGACCTTGTGGGCAAAGTCGAGGCGGGAATACCTGAAGACGACCCGCGGAATCCCGGCGTTATCGCGGACAACGTGGGCGACAATGTCGGCGATGTTGCAGGCATGGGCGCGGACCTCTACGAATCCTACGTCGGCTCCATCATAGCGACAATGGCTGTTGCCGCCTTCTACATGAGCCTCAATGCGGGAGACAAGGTTTTTGCCACCCCTGCAGCTATTGTTTTGCCCATACTTGTTGCCGCGTGCGGGATAGTTTCCTCGATTATCGGGATGTTCATTGTTCGCACAAGGAAAGAAGAAAAGGTCCGCGCAGCATTGTTTAACGGCCTGCTCCTTGCAAGTGTTTTGTTCGTGGCTTGCGCAGGGCTGGTTATTTATTTCACCGATGTACAAATCACCGACCCGGCCTCAGGTAAAGTATTCGGCAAGTGGAACATTTTCACAAGCATCCTTATCGGACTGGGCCTTGGCCTTGCAATCGGCAAGCTCACCGAAATCTACACCTCTGAGCAGAGAGGGTTTGTGAAGTTCATCGCCAAGCAGTCGCAGACCGGCGCCGGAACCAACCTTATCGCCGGTCTGGCGGTCGGCATGCAGTCTGTCGCCCCGCCGCTCGTCCTGATTGCCGCGGCAGTCTACGCATCCTACCACATAGCGGGTCTCTACGGCGCCGCCATAAGCGCAGTTGGCATGCTCTCTACTCTTGGAATATCACTTGCAACCGATGCCTACGGGCCCGTGGCAGATAACGCCGGCGGTCTTGCTGAAATGTCGGACTGTGAGCCTGAGGTTCGTAACACAACCGATACTCTCGATGCGGTCGGCAATTCCACCGCGGCAATAGGAAAGGGGTTCGCAATCGGCTCGGCCGCCCTGACCGCGCTTGCGCTCTTTCAGACCTACGCGCAGCAAGCCGGTATTACAGGTACTACAGGTCTTAACATCCTTGCACCTGACGTGATAGCGGGCCTGTTTATCGGCGTCATGCTGCCGCTGCTCTTCTCCTCGATGACAATGAAGGCGGTAGGCCGCGCGGCGAGCAGCCTTGTGGATGAGGTCCGCAGGCAGTGGAAAGAGATACCCGGGCTTATGGAAGGCAAGGCGGAGCCTGACAGCGAGAGATGCGTGACGATGACGACGAAAGCTGCTATCCGCGAAATGGTCCTGCCCAGCCTGCTTGCAATACTTTCGCCAATTATCATAGGCGTGCTGCTTGGCACGAGTGCGCTTGGCGGGCTGCTTGCAGGCGCCCTTCTTTCCGGCGTAATCATGGCAATAATGATGGCCAACGCAGGCGGCGCGTGGGACAATGCCAAGAAGTTTATCGAGAAGGGCAACCTGGGCGGCAAAGGCTCCGACGCCCACAAGGCTGCGGTTGTCGGCGATACGGTCGGCGACCCGTTCAAGGACACCTCCGGCCCGTCACTTAACGTGCTTATCAAGCTTATGGCAATAGTATCGCTGGTCTTTATCCCTGTTTTTAAGTCAATCCGCCCCGACGAGGCGAAAGAGGCCCGGGCCAAGAGTGTACAACAAGAAGAACAGAGCGAAGTTATAAAAGTTCAAAAGGGGGGGCAAAAATAGCCGCATTCGACAAAGCTGCGCGACTCTGTGCCCAGATAGCGGACGACAAGAAGGCCAGGGACATCGCCATCCTTAAAGTAAGGGAGATTATCGGGGTTACTGACTTCTTTGTAATCTGCACGTGCGACAGCAAGCCGCAGTCACGGGCGATTGCGGATGAGATTGAAAAAAGGCTCAAAGAAGAGAAATACGCCCACCTGGGGACTGAAGGCCGCGGGGACGCTTCCTGGGTCCTGCTGGACTACGGCGGTGTCGTGGTGCATGTCTTCCTCCAGGAAACCCGGGACTACTACCAGCTCGAGATGCTCTGGGGCGATGCACCCAGGCTCGACTGGACACCACAGGACATGAAACATCCCAGCCCCGCATAACGGCGCCCGGTCTCGTTATTCATCCTCCTTCTTGGTGAAATAGTGGTTCATCTTGTCCCACTTAAGCTGGTCTTTGTTCTTCTTCCACCAGCTTGTCACATAGGAGGCGAAAGCCCTCGCCGTCTCCGGGTCACCAGCCATTGAGAGGGCCTCGCCCTTGAGTGCCAGCGCCAGCGAGACTACGCCTTTCAATTCCTCATCCCCGGCGGTTTCCATCATCGCAAGCAGGGATTCCATAAACCTGACCGGGTAGTTATTACACCCGCTGTAGAAGAGTTCCTTGAGGAAGTATTCCCGGTTGTTCTTCGGGTCTACAACCTTTACAAGCTCTCTTACCACCGCTTCTATGCATGAGCCCCGCATGCAGCTTTCAAAAGCCTTTTTGGCAATCACCGGTATGGGTGGTGGCTCCATATCAGGGCCGTAATCTACGTAAAGGTCGCTCTCAACCCAGCGGTTCTTGTCTGTAAGAACAGAAAGGAGGCAGGGAATTGCCTGTGGGGTTTCAGTAGCATTGATTGCCGCGAGTGCGGTTTTCAGCTCTTCGCCCTGCTGTTTGTCTGCATGCTCTATCAGGCAAGAGGCGGCGCATACGCCAAGCTTCTCGAACTTCTTCACCACCTCAGGCCCGCGCCACTTCATATACATGTGGGCTTCGACCTTTGCTCCTTCAAGCTCTTTGAGCGCCTGGTCTATTTCGTCACGCCCTCCGGCTTCGAGGTAAGCATCCACGTAAGGCTTCGCATTCTCGGGTTCGTCCAGACGGCGAATGTATATATTTGCGAGCGCGAGGTTCACCTCCCTGGAAAGAGGGTTTTTCTTGCGGGCCTGCAGCAGATGTTCCACAGCCTCCCTGTAAAGCTTCTTGCTGTGGCAGGTACGGGCGACAGCCATGTGGATGGAGGGGTCTTCGGCCCGGAGCTTCACCGCCGCGGCAAAGCATTCGAGTGCCTTATCCAGCTTGCTCTGCTTACTATAGATAAGGCCCAGGTTGAAGCTGACTTTCGGGTCATCAGGGTTTGCAGCTATCGCCTGTTTGTAGTGTTTGACTGCTTCATCCTGCCTGTCCAGTGCCTGCTCGACGTAGGCGATGTTAAAGAGCAGGTTCGCATCATCCGCAGCCAGTTTCAGTGCGGATTGGTAGGTTCCCAAAGCCTCTTCCTGCTTGCCGAGCCTCGCGAGAGCATGGCCGCGGAACCGCAGCGAGTCCAAGTCATCGGGTTTTGCAGCCGAGGCTCTTTCCAAGTGCTTCTCTGCTTTTTCAATATCTCCCCGGGCCGCGTAAAGCAGGCCGAGGTTGAAATTCGCATCGAAGTCATCCGGGTTTCTTTCCACTATGTTTTTATATGCCTCGACGCGCTGCTCGGCGGTCATGGGTACGGCGAGCGAGCTGGTTGCTGTCTTCCACTGATAGCCGAGCCACAAGGTTGATACGCCAACAATTATCAGTACCACTGCGGTAGGTCTGTGCAGACGGGAAACTATCCACATCAATAGCCCGCTCTCTTTTTTCAGGGCGACCTTGCGCAGTACGTGAAAACCTCCGGAGAAAGCAGCGCCTATGATTGAGAGAGTAATAGCCTGGCCGATGGCTATGAACAATATCATCAAGAACGCTTTGGTGTACTCCCGGTAAAAGATAAATATGGTTGCTGCATAGCTGGAGGTTATGCAGGGGATAATCCCTGTTGCCACCGCCACTTTCCACATAAGAGGAAACCTCGGTTTCCTGTCGGTGGCGTCCGCAAGTGTCTCTGTAACAAATTCTTTTTCCTCCTCTTCTTCCTTATACAGTTGCGCAGCCTTGAAAAAGAAGAGCATGTACACCCCGATGATGGATATGAGCAAACCAGACAGAAGCGTCAAATATACCACGGCCACATTCTGAACAGTCGTTGTAAGCAGTTGCCCTGCAAGAACCATGATAAATGCAGTCAGCACCGTGGTGGAAATGGTATGAACAAGAGTAACCAGTAATGACAGCTTGATTGCGTCTCGAAACCCGGCATGGGTAGCGACTACAAAGCTTGCAATAACACCTTTGCCGTGGCCGGGAAGTATTACGTGAATAAGTCCCACAAAAACACCTATGATGATAAGCCACAGCCAGTACCAGGCACCTTTTGCCTTTATCGCGCCTGCAACCTGGTTCATCGTGAAGTTATTCAGCCACTTGTAAAGATTTTGGCTTGTGGTTGTGTTAGCGCTCGCTCCTGGCGCAGGCGTGCCTGCCTTGATTTTGCGCGCAGTCTCGCCCGACTTCTTCGTAAGCATTATATCGTTTGCCGCAAACGGCTCCTGCTTCGCCTCTATTTCTTTGTAGCCGTACTCGACGAAGAACCTGCGTTTAAGCGTCATCTCCATGAACATGTGGTCTAACAGCTCGCGGTCAAGGTACTGCACAAGCGGGGTAATGGGGTAAATGTTCAAGTTGTCGAGTTCCCTGTTCACGCTGATGTTGACATCATTTATAATCTGCGGCTCTTCGTTCTCGAAGTTCTCGTTGTAGAATTCAATCTTTACCTTGTAAAACGACTGGTCAACCGGTACATCAATCTCCATATAAGTTGAGAAAGGCCCGCGGTCAACATCACCGATAATGCCAAAAACTTCCGTCTTGGTTATGACTTTGGGCACTTCTTGGCCGTTTATCTTCACGTGAAGCTTATCAATATAGAGCTTGCAGCGCTCTTTTATGTAATACAGGCGTTCATCCTCATCAATTGTCATGTCCTTATTGAGGTCGCAGTTCTTGCGCTCGTCCTGTGCGGGAAAGTTCTTGAGCTCTACCAGGAAGCCGAGTTGCAGCTTCTCGCGCATGACCCACATAGTTATGCGAGTGCCGACGTCAAATATGGAAATGTCATGGCCGAAGCAGTGCTCGGTTAAGACAAGGATTAGCAAGAATGCAGCAATTGCTCCTGTTTTTGTGCGCATGTGAATACCCTGTAGAAACTACACGAAACTTCTTACGTTTATTTTACCAAAGCGTTAGGCCAAAATCAATTTTCTCTTGGGGCGAAAAAGTCTAATAGATGAGTGTACCAGTTTGTTTAAACCGTTCTTGTGTTGTCGTATTGTAAGTCGTATCGTTTTGTAAAGTATAGTTCCGAAGTGAGCGGTATAAGAGCCCGGATGCGCACCAGGTCATCTCGTCAAGATTCGAGGAGTGGAAATTTTGGGGGAAGTATGGTGAAATTCGCTCAAACGGCACGGAAAACAGCTTTACACAAATTTTTCTGCCAGTTTGAATAAATGAGTTGACGATTAATAGAAAGAAAGTCTAAAGTAATTATTTGAAAATGAGTTGGACAGGTGTTGAACCTGCACAGCTAATAATAGGAGGAAATCTTTATGAAACTGTTCTTGTCAGTGTGTATGTTAATGCTTGTCTGTGCAACTTACTGTGGTTGTTCAAAAGATAAAAAAGACATCTACACAGCTCCAGTAGAGGTGGCAACGGATGCCGCGCTGCCCGCCAGCGTGAACGTTCCCTATTCTTACCAGCTTCCTGCAACTGGCGGTGGGGAGACAAACTACGTGTGGACGCTTGAAGCTGGCGAGTTACCTCCGGGAATCTCGTTTCTCTCCACAGGCGTCTTAACAGGGACTCCGCAAGAGACAGGCATCTATTCATTTACAGTGCGCGTCCACGAAACAACATTTCCATTTATTTCCGATAGCTGCTCCAAGAAACTTACAATGAATGTTGAGGACTGGCACTGGGCTGTGGAGTTGAGCTGGACCGATACGGAAGATGGCAATCCAACCAGCCCGGCGGAATCGCCGCACGCTGTCGTTGATGAGGCTGGAACTTGTTATGCAGTCTGGGCTGTAAACGATGGTGTGAATCCCCGCTACATTGTTTGCGCCGAAAAAGCCGGCATAGCTGCTGTTAAGATTTACGACGTAACAGATGGCAGCTCGGACTGCAAGTCGCCGAAGATAGTGGTAGATTCAAGCGGAATAGTTCATGTCCTTTACCTCGCGTGGGATGGCGCGTCTTACGATTTGATGCATCTAAGCGGTTCACCGGGAAGCTGGGGCAGCGCGTCGGCGGTATCCTCCGACGCTATTGAAGACTATGACCTCGCAATAGACGAGAGCGGGATTTTGTATGCCAGCTACGTTGTCAGCACGGCAAACAAGGTTCTTTACTACAGCTTCAACGACGGCACAGGCTGGTCGGCGCAAGAGCAAGTGGGAACTGCCGATTCTTCCACCTGCGTCTCGATTGCCGCCGGTTCTACCGAGCTGGCGGCCATACTGTGGTCGCGCACCGAGGCCACTACAGATACCACAGTCTGCTACACCAAGGGAACGGCCGCGTGGTCGGAAACAGAAGTCACCACGTCGCTTGCAGGCTGCGACATAGCGGTGACCGAAGAGGTGTTTCACCTGGCGTGGGTTGAAGGGGGACAGGCATACTATGCTTCGCTGACAGACGAAGGCTTGAGTGGCACACTAACACTCTCCCAGACCGGCACAGTCAGCGGCCCCCTGCAGATAGCCCTTGCCGAGGATGATTTCGTGTGGGTTGCCTGGCTGGACACTTCAGGAAGCAACGATGAGCTCTGCTATGTGCGAGTCGAAGATGGCAAAACTCTTGGCGACGCGTTTAACCTCACCAGCCGGTTTTCTTCGCACACACCTGCCGCCGATGTGACTGACTATGCTATTTCAGACACCACTGAAGCTTTCCCCCATATAATCTTCCCAAAATCAGGAACCCTTTATGTCACGTACTCCACGCTGCTGCCCTGGAGCTATCCGGAAACAATTGCCGATACCACCGGCATAGCGGTCTTCGCCGACGGGGCCTGCGACCAGGACGGCAAGTACCATGTTGCATTCACAGACAACAGCACTGGCTCGTTTGACATCTATTACTTGTCTAAAGACGGCACATGGTCAGCGCCGACCAATCTCAGCCAGAGTACAGATGATTCAACGCGGCCCCATGTTATTGTGGTAAGTGGAGCTGTATACGTCATCTGGTTTGAATTTGTTGGCCCTGCTCTGGATGATGTAAACGTCGTCTGGCGCTCGAAGCTCCCGGCCTCCTCTTGGTCGTCCGTGCAGACTGCTTTCTCAACCAAGATACCGGGAGGATTCGGCTACTGCTTCGGAACACACGCGATGTACGTACCGGGGACCCCGCTGGGACAGATTCGCCTGTTCTGGAGCGCAATGGACACTGTCTCAGGCGACTGGTGCATCTACAGCTCGACGTTTGACATCAGTACAAGCATCTGGACAACCCCGGAAATTGTCGGCCAGGTCGCCGGCAGGGACTGCTTCTTCGCCGATGCGGCAATGACCAGCGATGGAACGATACACCTCGTTTGGGGCGCATATGGTGAAATCAGCGGAAGTCCGACCGATGGATTCATCTACTATTCCTATTTCGATGGGCAAGATTGGAGTGCCCCTGTTGAAGTATCCGGGAATGCTGCCAACACGAAGGCACACCAACCTGCTATTTCTGTTGATGAGCTTGGTAATTGTTACGTATTCTGGGTCTATGGGAATACCCCAACGCCATGGGTACAGGCTTGCACGGAAGTGCGAGGGAGAGTTATTGACCCTTCTGGCGGCCAGAGCAACGTGTTCCTCCTGGAAAGGAAGGATGGCACAATCCAAAAGGTGAACACCATTTTCTTAGGAGGATATATCTTTGTTGCGTTTAGTGCTAGTCCTGCAGCAGGATATAACAACGACATTTTGCTAAAATGGGGAGTCCGGGGCGATTTAGATCTCTTGTGGCAAAAAACAGTTTATGCCAGCCAGATCCAAGGACATTCCTTTAATCAGTGCTTTGTTCCCGACGAAGCAGGTGGCAGCCTATACCTGTTTTGGAATGGCGAACAATTCGGAGATTACGATATATTTGGCACATTGCTTACGTCACCTTGAAAGCGGTCCCCGGGGAATTGATATTGTGCTAACGGTACGGCGGAGATTTGCTTCGGTGAGGTCAATATCTTTGTTCATGGCACGTTGTGGAAGTAAGCTTCTGTCTGGGAGACAACGCAGACCAGATAGAAGGCTACCGAATAAGAGCGTGAGACTTATCGTACACTGTCCTTATATGGTTTTACTCTGAATACCCCCCCGGTATATGAATATGAGCCAATATATTCAAAAGAAATGTCCTTAAATTTGAAATCTTTCTTTGCATTGGCCGATTCTTCCATTTTCCTTTTCATTTCGCTTTCGCGCCAGAAAGGTCCCAAGATTGTGCCTACGTACGTTGGTTTCACTGTCTTAATGAATTCATAAAGCGTTTTACCTTCCTTATAACACCCAAGACCGACCCCATCGATAAGACCGTCTCCACTGATCCATTTCAGACCGGGTATGTACCACGCACCCTGCACTTCGTTGGCAATGATGCTTTCTCCTTCTTTAACATGATAAGCCAGTTCCGTTAGATCGGCGAGCTTTTGGGTTTTATTGGATTCTGCAGTTTGAAATACTGTTCGCGTGGCAAGAAAAAATCCTGCCCCTGCATTGCAGATTAAGATCAACACAAGAAAAGCAGTAGAAAGAATCCTTTTCCTGCCGTTTTTGTGTAACCTGTGTAGTCCAACAGCTGCGATAAAGTACCAAAGAACTATCATGGGTATCAGGTATCTTCCTCCCCATGTGGAAGTATACACGAATGAAAAAAAGAAGATCGAGAAAATTGACCAAAATCCAGTTACTATAGCCAAACATCGTTCGAGAGAAGCTCTGTCTCCTTCTTCTCTTCCTTTTTTCAATTGCCGCGCTATTCCACTAAAGGCTAAGACACCGAGCGGCAACTGCATTAGTAATATGCCAAAAGCATCCGGGCTAAATAATATTCCAAGGAAATAAGTCCCATCCAGCCGCGTAACCGCCAATCTTGAACTTGAAGAAGAAGAGAAAAAGGTCCCAAACGTCAGGTAGTGTGATGTGTAATAAGGAAGGACAACTATGGCAGTTGAAAGCATTACTATGAGGAGAGCAAACATGCTGAGTTGCTTTCTAAATACACGATATATCAAAATGGCATAAGATACTGCTGTTATTAATCCCGTCTCAGGCCTGGCCAGAGGTAAAAGCCCTAAGAGTGCTCCTAAAAAAAACAGGTGATACAGCTTTAGATTGTTCGTCCAGCATGCAGACAGCAGTAGGAAAATTGCCCCTGAAATAATGGCACATAATAGAGATGATTCCATGGCGGAGAAAGTCCAGTAGAGAAGAAAAGGTGTTGTACACCATACTAACGAGGCCTTGAGTGACATTTTCTTGTCCGTACCCAGCAGCCTGGCTATGTGGTATACGCCAAGGGCGGAAAGAGACAGGAATGTGAAAGCCAGGATTTTTGTAGACAATATCAGAGCATCACCATCAAAAAAAAACGCAAGGCATGCAATGGCGAAGCACCATAAAGGACTAGTGCTTGCTGAAGAGGGGGTGCCAATGTTGTAGTGAAAGAAATATCCTGCCGCCATATTGCGGCCGAAGATTATCGAAATGAGGCCATCGCCTTCCAGTACGCCATGAAAAAAGAAGACATTGAGGGAAAAAACTGCAAGGATTAATAAAAATGTAGCGCAATCGAACAAGTTGTTAATGGCTTTGCTGTCTTCGAGCACGTTACTACCCTTCAGCTCTACCAACCGCCCTTGTGCTCACTGCTTTGTGCAGATGCAAGTGAAGGGGGCCTACCCCCGTTTTATGTACCAACTACAATGAGAGGATTTAAGTTCTGTAAGCGGAGCGAAGCCGTAGCCGAAGCGGAGCTTACAGAACGCAACGCAAACTCGGCCGGCGTCAGGTTCCCCAACGCGCTGTGCGGCCGAAACTCATTATATTCCTTTCTCCATTCCTGCACAACCGCCTGAACTCCCCGAACGTTCCTGAACCGCCTCCTTGTATATCTCTGACATCAGTTCTCCCTTGACGTTCCAGTCGTATACTTCGGCGGATACGCTTAAACGCTGCCTGCCCCATGCGGAAGTGCAAACGCCGGTCAGGAAGTTTGTGCCAGAGACCATGCCTTGGTCCGCGAGGGCAACGTAGCCCTTTTTTGCAGTAGTCGTGAGAAAGCGCTCAAACATGTTCCGAAGCAGCTCCCAAAGAAACGCAACGAAAACCTTTATTCGGCCTTTCCATGAATTGCCACGACATTCCCACCATTAGGCAGGGAACTCAACTTTTGAAGGTCACCATTATTCTCCATACTGAAAAACCGATAGCCAAGCCCTTTCAAGAGGTTCCATGCACCATCTTTAGAAAAGCCAAGTCGGGTGCATACTCCAGGGTTAATCTCAAAGACAACCACCGGCCGCGCACGATGTAACAGTGAACTTGCTCCACGCAGAATCATTTCCTCAGCACCCTCAACGTCCATCTTGATGAAATCCACGCTATCAATACTTTCTCTGTCCAGCAGCTTGTCAAGGGTTACTGTGCTAATTTCTTCAACCCCACCTTTCATCTCAACATCACGGCCAAGCGAGTCCCTGCCCGGGTCAGGGTGGTGATAAAGATGAGCCTTGCCCTCTCGGTCCCATAAGGCTACACGGAATGCGTGCACGTTTCGCAGACCATTAAGTTGCACGTTATACTCCAAAATACGAAACGTTGACACTGCTGGCTCAAAGGCAAGAACTATGCCGTGATCTCCAACCAGTTTGCTGGCCGCTACAGTGTAAATCCCGCAGTTGGCTCCTGCATCAACAACAACACTCCCCGGCGAAATGAGACGCTCCAAGTAGGCCAACTCGGGTTCATAGTTCTCCCGGAAGGTGAAGGCTAACTTTGAGAACCCCCTCCACTCGGCTGGCAGGAAAAGGCGCACATCCCACCTTGGAAGTTTGATGGTTGCCGGGATTCCAAGAAGGCACCGTATTCTCCAGGACAGTAGGCGAAAGATAACGCGTAGTGGAGACTGGCGAAAGCCCATCTGGTTTCTGAGGTAGCGCCACTTAGCCTTCAAAGGCGCTGGTCGGAAGTTACTGCTCATGGGTAGAATTTCCTCGCGCTACTTTCACTATCTGTTTTGCTTGCCATGGGCTCGAACCGCTTCCTTGTATATCTCTGACATCAGTTCTCCCTTGACATCCCAGTTATAGACTGCATTGGCACGGCTGAAAGCTGCCTGCCCCATGCGAAGCCGGAGTCTGTGGTCGTTAGCTAACTTCTCTATTGCTTCAGCCATATCACGGACAACCTGGCTGGCCGACTGGGGCTTTATTTTTATGCCACACTCGTCTGTAACAAACTCGCCCGGCCCGCCGCAATCGAGGCATATTACCGGCTTTCCCGCCGCCATCGCCTCAAGAAGGGCCATCCCGCCCGAATCGCGCATGCTTGGGAACAGGAAGACATCCGTATCTTTCTGTAACTGGAGAAGCTGCTTTCTATCAACCCAGCCGGGCATCTGGATAATATGGCGAAGGCCGGCCTTGTCAATCAGGCGAAGCAGAATTTTGCGTTCAGGGCCATCTCCGTATATTCTCATGCGCACATTTTCAAGGCCGTTCTCAACTGCTTTTATCATCGCTCTAATAGCAAGGTTAAAGCCTTTTAGCGCTACAAAAATTCCCGCAGATGTAAAAAGCGTTGTGTTTCTGGGAGATTCGGCAAGAGAAAGCTTTTCTTGAGACCATATATTCGCTGCAGAGAGGGTCCTGACGTTTTTACACCCCAGGTGTCTAAGCAAATCAGAGGCTGCTTTGTTGACGCCTATGGCAATCGTAGCCGCCCTTGCAGTCGCATGTACATTCGGGTCCGACTGTGCAAGTCTCTGGCCCAGGGCACGCAAGGACTCGTATTGCCTTACACTCCACCTTGCTGAATGCAGAAGTGTCCCAGGCCACATGTCAGCCCCGCCTATCGGGCCCCAGACGAAAGGAACGTTCAGCTTCCACAAGAATGACGGCACGCGCCAGCTAACATAAGTAATATGGTGCGCCAGGTCGAAATTGACTCTTGCATGAAGTTCGCGCGCGCGGCGCAGTGCCGCTACTTGCCACAGATAGTAGTAGGCCCAGCCGAGAAGCTTTCCCGACATCCTGGGCTGCCGTATCCAGGGAATGTCAACGTATTCGACATGAAGCGAGGGTACTGGTTTTCGTGAAAGTTCTTCTTCGATTCCGTGCCTGTTGTTTTCGCGTGTCAAGACCCATACATCGTGGAACCTAACTGCCTGCAACGCCCAGTTCCAGCCGGTTCCAGGCTCTGACCCGTGTGTGGGCCCACATGCAAATGCGCTAAGCAGGATTTTCACAAAGTTGCTCCGGTTACTTGCGCCGGTTCCTAAGATTTGCCTACCGGCGGCGTCCAGCTATTTTTTCCTGAAAAGAATGCGCTCGTTCAATTTCTGCAATTCTTTCTTGTACGATTCGTTTCCCGGGTCAATCTCCAGCGCCCGCCGGAGGGATTCTGCCGCACCCTCGTAGTCCCTGTTTGCAGCCCGCGACCGGGCTATTAGGGCATAGTAAACAGCACCGGAAGGGTTAAGCCGGAGTGCTTCGCCAGCGTACACTTCTGCGAGGCTGTATTCTTTTCTGTGCATAGCAAGGCTGTAGAGATGCCGGTATAAATCCTGCGAAGGCCTTGACTCCGCGAGCTTGAGCAGCAGGGCCTCCGCGGCGTCGTAGTCGCCGATACTGACCCGGAATCTTGCTATTTCAAGCTCCAGCTCATAGTCGTCCGGGAACTTCGCCCTCAGGCTCAGGAGGAATCCAAGCCCGTCGTTAAGGAGCTTTGCTTTTGCGAAGTCCGCGTGTACGTGGCGAAATATCCTGCCCCTGTCCTCTGTCAGGCTTAGCGCTTTCAGGTAATACTCCTTTGATTTCCCGGCATTGCCGGCCATAGCATACAGGCGTGCAAGCGAGAGAAACAGTCCTGCATCTCCGCGGTAAGAAGGGTCTTTTTCCGAGAGGAGGCGCAAACCTTCATTGTACTCCTTGATCGCGCAGGCCCAGAGCTTGCGCGATTCAAGGAACCTTGCAAAACAATAGTGATGCTTCGGGGTGTCAGGCACCAGGTTTTTCAAATTCCGGTACTGGAAGCTTGGCAGATACTTCGCAACAAGTTCGAGAGCCATGCTGAGGTATGCAGGATTTATTTCAGAGGTCTTCTTGAACTCGGCTATTGCCTTAAACAATGACCTTACATCCCCGGTTCTTCGCCACCTGAACAGATGATATGAGGCTATGTTGTACTGCAGGTCCGGCGGGTGTACAGGCGCCAGTTTCTTGGCGAGGGAAAACTCTCTCTCCGCCAAAGCCTCCTTATCCAGCCTGGCGTATGCCATACCGAGCCGGTAATGATACTTGCCGATGCAAGGAGCCCAGAATACCGCCTTCCTGAAGTAATCCCTTGCCTTTTGATAGTTTCCCCTTTCCCTGTACTGAAGGAGGCCAAGCCGGTAGTAAGCCTCGGAATAGGTACGTTCCAGGGACAGGCTTTGGTTTAGAGCCTCAATCTTGGCTTGCGCCTCTTTCCGGTCCTTGGCGCATTCAAGCCAGGATTCAGCCTCAGAGCTTCCTAAGACCATTGGGATATACACAACTATCAGCACCGCTGAGACAAGGCAGAGAACGACTTTTTTGGAAATATTCGAGACAGCACTCGATATACTGCGCTGTTTTTCATCTGCATCTTCACTGGCGGATTTCGACACAGGAAGCTCGTCTATTCGCAGAACCCCGATAGCAAGGCCAAGCAATGTCGCAAAATACATTGCATTTGCAGGTATCTGGAGGTTGAAGTCGGCGATACTGTGAAAAACTATCGCGGTAACGCCGGCAACGCAACCCGCCGCAATACTGATTTGATACGTCCTCAGTTGCCTTTTCGAGATGAGTAGAAAAACGTACAAATACCACGCCACCAAGAAAAGCATCCCGATAAGAAGGCCGGCAATTCCAGTGTCTGAGAGGAGATTAAGGTAATCGTTATGAGACTCAGCCCAGTGGCCGTAGAATACTTCCAGAGTCTGGTAGTTCGGAGAAACATGAACGAAGGTCCCAAGCCCGGTGCCAAGGGCAGGATAATCTTTTGTTACATCCAACGTCATCTTCCACGCTTCAGCTCTCCCGACAGCATCTCCCCCAATGAGAGAGTATCTTCTCAGCACAGGGTCAAGCCCGAGCCACAAGCTGAGTGCAAGAAGCACGGCGACGATACCGATGACAATGACAGCGCGCCGTCTCTTCTTGTGTTTCCTGCCGACAAGAAGGAAAAAAATGACCAGCGAAACGACAAAGGAGAAAATACCCATCCGCGACATGGAGAACACAATAGCCAGCGACATGACAACGATAGCTGTAAGCGGCAGCAGAAACTTTCTGTCCTGCAGCTTTTCGGAAAGGAAATTGATGACCCGCCGGGCCAGCCCTGTTCTTTCATCCCTGCGGCGCACCCTCTCGATAAAAAGAATAGCCAGCGCCAGAGGAGCGCACATCTCAAGGTAACCGGCAAAGTGGTTAGCATTAACGTAAGTCCCCGCGGCCCTGCTTAAGCTGTGCTTAGGGTCGAAAAGCGAGGGCAGGCTGTAGTTTGAAAGATACTGGACCAGCCCGTAAAGCGCCAAGACATAGCCGAAGACCACGATAAGAGTCAGCACGTAGAAGGCGTACTTGCGGTTTCTGAAAAAATGAGAAGCAACAAAAAACACAATCACATAGGCTATGACTCTGAAAAGCCACAGCTTTGTTGTCTGAGGAACAAGTGAGAGCGTTGTCTCCCCCCTGATTCCAGAGAGCTCGTTGAGTGCTGCCCTGGCGGGAGAAAGCGCCGTGAGTGTTGTTTCGGAAAACGATACCAGTTGAAAAACCGTAAGAATCACAAAGAGAACGGACAAAACATAAACGAAGTATGAAATCTTTACAGGAGCTTCGGCCAGCCGCCCGGGCTTTCCTGGAACCATGGTTGAGACAGCCCACGCGGCAAACATAATTGCAGAAACTATTGCAAGAGCTGCGACCTGCCAGGTTTCCACAGCGCCATAGAAAAGAGGGCCAAAAATCAAAACAAAGAAGAAGCCCAAGAGAATCAAGCAATGGCAAGCGGCCTTAATCCTAATTGCATATGTACCTGGAAGGCAGGTAAACCGGGCTCTGGCTGCAATATCGGCCGGAACATCAGGCGTTTCGTCCGAAGCCGTATTTCTCAGGTGGTTTTCCGAAGTATTTCCGTATGACTTTTCCATCTCAGACTGGACTCATTCCACGATACGTTACCGGATGCATTTCACTGCTGCCAAAAGCAATCTGCAAAAAGAACCAAGGATTACAACTCGGAAATTTCTTCTTGTCCGAACAATTATCCCTTTTGCTTTGGCCCTGTCAAGAAAGTCTATGGAAAAGAAGTAGGGTCAGGCGCTTGCAGAAAAAATAACCTCGGGTCTTGAATTCTCCGCTGCTTGCGCTATACTGAGTTGGTTCCATATTGGTTCCAAGAACACCCGACATTTCATGCAAGTTGTTGGGAGTTTGACAGTTACTGAAAGTGAAGTAACGGGCCTATAGCTCAGTTGGTTAGAGCGCACGCCTGATAAGCGTGAGGTGGTTGGTTCGACTCCAACTAGGCCCATTCTCAGCCTCCGAACCGCCGGCACGACAGGCGGAACCCCTCTCGCAATGTATTGCCCCCACGCAACATGCGGCTTTATTCGACAAACCCTTGTGAGAAATCCGGGTTAGAAGCGGCAGGAAAGGCTTATGTTTTGCTTGATTTTTCGCGCAAAAGGCCTAAGATGCACATCGTCTATGCCGTTGATGCCGGGAGAGGTGGCAGAGCGGTCGAATGCGGCAGATTGCTAATCTGTTGAGGGGTAATTGTGCTCCTCCGGGGGTTCGAATCCCCCCCTCTCCGTTTTCACTGCCGATTCTTGCACCCCGTTGCGAAGAGCCCTAAAATAAAGAGTTTCGGAGCTGTCACTCGTTTCTGTTGTTTCAGTAAGTCTGACTTTCGCTGAACAGTGTCAAAATTTATGCGCTATTTGCGAATGTGTAGAAAGCCAGTGGCTATGCGTGGACGCGCTGGTTCCTGCAATAGCTTGACAGGAGGCGGGGGTGCGACTACAATTCCTTGACCGGAAGCGGAGGTGGGGATTGAAGGTAGAGTTAGGCTGCGGCAAGAACAAGAAAGAAGGGTTTGTGGGCGTTGACATTGCGCCGCGCGAGTCTGTGGATTTAGTCGCGGACCTGCGCCGCGGCCTGCCGTTTGCCGAATCGTCAGTAACAGAACTGCGCGCAATTCACCTCTTCGAGCACATCTCGGATACGGCCGGTCTCATGGGCGAAGTGTACCGGGCCTGCGCGCCCGGGGCACTGGTTACCATCGAGGTTCCGTATGCCCGCTCGGACGGCGCGTTCGCAGACCCGACCCACGTCAGCCTCTTCACCGAGGGCACGTGGGAATACTTTGACCGCGGCAGAAAGGCATGGGAGTTTTACCAGTTCGACTTCGATTTCAAAATCAAATCCCTGCGTTTCAACTACCTCAAAGGCAAAACCTTAAAAAGAATCCCTCTCGTGGGCAAGCTGCTCAGGTGGCTTGTCCGCAAGCTGCTGTGGCGGGCCCTCTGGAACGTGGTGTTTTCTGTAACAGTCGAGCTTGAGGTAGTGAAACCTGCGCGCCAGCCGGAGGAAGAGGCAAGGAGGTAGGTTTGCCGCGGGTATCGGCCATAATCCCGACCTATAACGCGCCTGAGTTCCTAATGCAGGCGGTTGAATCAGTTCTGGCGCAGAGCTACCGCGACTACGAGTTGATAGTGGTGGATGACGGCTCCGGGCCCGAGACTCGCGCCGCCCTTGAGCCCTGCATGGACCGCATACGATACATACGCCAGGAGAATGCCGGCCCGTCCGCGGCCCGGAACAGTGGAATCAGGGAATCTGCGGGAGAGCTCATCGCTTTCCTTGACCACGACGACCTGTGGCTTCCCGGGAAGCTCGTCGCGCAGGTGGAGTTCATGGACGCCCACCCCGAGTACAAGCTCAGCTACCACATAGTCGAATATTTCGGCGGGGATGGCAAGCTTGACTTTCCGAGGCGCGAGGGGCCGCAGGGGGATGTGCTTGCCGCGCTTTTCAGAAGGATTTTCCTCATCACGCTTGCGGTAATGTGCCGCCGGGAGTGCTTCGAGAAGGCCGGGTACTTCGACGAAAAGCTCCGTTTTGCGCAGGACTACGAGCTGTGGCTGCGAATGGCGCTGCACTACCACTTCGGTTACCTTGACAAAGTACTGGGGCGCTACAGGTTCCACGAGGGCAACCTCTCCTGGGAAAACAGGACCAGGCACTTCCTCGAGAAGCTTGAGAGCCGCGAACGTACATATGCCGACCCCGCCGTCGCAGGCAGAATACCCGGGAAGCTTTACCGCCGCGAGATAGCATCCACCACTTTCAAACTTGCCAAGCTGTACCTGGCGCAGGGAGATGTCGAGGCATCACGCCGCATGATTGCGAAGTCAATACATCACCGCCCACTCGATTACAGACGCTGGCTACTCTGGCTGCGTACCCGCCTCGCCTGATAAATCCTCACGCCAGAGGTCTGTGTGCCCGACCTTCCGGAAGGCGTGAAAGATTTTCTTCAGCCGAAGCAGTGTAAAAGGCCTTACACGAATTGCTTTAAGAAGATAGCTGCGCGCCCGGGGCATATCGCCAAGCTGATGAGAAAGTTCGGCAAGTTTAAAGTACACCGAAGCGATTTCTCTGCAGTAAACGCGCCGGGGTATGTGATGTGAGCCCTTTTCAGAATATATCTTCTGGAGCGCAAGCAGGCGTTCCTTGGTTAGCGAAAGCGCCCTTCCACCAGTAGTGTTGTCTCCGTGGAGACGATATTTTGCAAGCACCTCCGGCACATACGCAAAATCATACTCGCGGGCTATTCGAAGCGCCATCTCGTATTCGAGTATCAGCCTGTAGCCGGGATCAAAACCACCCAGTTTTTCAAAGCACTCTCTCTTGCAAAGTATCGCGAGGGTGTTTACAAAGTTGCTTTCAAAAAGCGCGGCAAAGACATCGCCCTCCGGTTTGCATTTCTTGGCGAAGGGGTCGCCGAGGTCGCGGCGTCCTTCAGGGGTATCTACAAAAAGAACAAAGTCACAGTAGACAAGCCCTGCCTCAGGACGTTCCGTGGCGCGGGCGACTTGTTTCTCAAGATTGCGAGGCAGCCACAAGTCGTCATGGTCAAGAAAAGCTATGTAGTTTCCTTCAGCCTCTTTGAGACCGCGGTTGCGCGCCCCGGCTATCCCGGTGTTTTCCTGGTAAACATATCGGATGCGGTCCATATAGGGGCCGAGAGCGGCGCGCGTCTCGGGCCCGGAGCCGTCATCCACCACTATCAGCTCGTAGTCGCGGTAGGTCTGTGCAAGAACAGCTTCCACAGCTTCCACAAGAAAGGCAGGTGCATTATATGTAGGGATTATCACGCTGACCGCAACACTACCCATAGTCCTAATCCTTCGCCTCTCTTACCAAGTAATATCCGGTCGAATCACTTTTTCCAACAAGGGAAAGAAGTCCCGACACAAGTGAGGTAGCTATCTTGGCGGCTGGCGTGCGCAGGATTCTGTTAATCACGGTGGCAGGAAACTCCCCGCCGTACTTGGCTGCCACAAAAAGCTGCATCAGTGTTTCGCGAAGACCATTACTTTCCGCCACAGCCCTGACCTTTACCAGCTTTAGGCCGGCAAATCCCGAGAGTTTGACCATGGTCCGCAGGGTAAAATGCGACAAGTGCCTGGGCGCATCAACCTGGGCCCAGCGGGAGCGGAAAACACGGAATGACAAGGAGTCCAAATTAGGCACTTCAACGTAAATCATGCCACCTGGCACAAGTACATCTGCCGCCTTGCGCAGCGCGGTAAGGGGTTCATGCAGGTGCTCAAGGACGTGAGTCATAATCACTATGTCAAACTGGGCAGGCGCAAGCTTCGCCTCCTCAAATGAAACCTTTATTATTTCTACTCCCAGCCCTTTCGCCAGAGGTGATTCCTCACAGAAGGGCTCAAGCCCGAGGGTGTCCCAGCCCGCTTTCTTAAACTCTGCAAGCAGCTCTCCCCCTCCGCACCCTACGTCAAGTATGCGGCCCCGGCGGGAGGTAAACCAGGGGTCACTTTTGAGCCTGTTGGGCATGTCCGGGTTCCCAAACAAAATAGCAGGGATTCGCTTGTAAAGACTTTCCTTCTTTCGTTCTCTGAGTGCCTGTTTACGCAGCCCTAAACCTGGTGGGTAAAACCGGCCGATTTCTTCAGGAGAAGGGCGCGGGTTAACAAAAACCAGACCGCAGTCAAGACATTTCACAATATTAAAGTAACCCGCATCGGGATAAAGATGGTCCCGGCTACGGAGGATTACCCTCTGTCTGGCTCCTCCGCAAAGGTTGCACTTGACTCTTTCCATCACGCGCCCCGGTTAAAAACAACCACCTCAAGCACGGGACATCCACATGTAGAACAAGTATTGCCGCAGGGCCGGCTATTGTTCCGCTTCGAGGAACACGCCAATAACATCCTCAGCGCTCTGCGCGTTGAGAAGGCCCTCGCAGAACTCCTTGCTCTTGAGGAGCCTGGTCAGGTGCGCCAATATCTGCAGGTATTGCGGGACCTGGTCTTTCGGCGTGCCGAGCAAAAAGAAAAGCTTGCAGGGCTGGGAGTCGAGCGCCTGGAAGTCCACGCCCCCGACCGACCGCCCAAACGCCATGACGAAGGAATCCACCGCATCGGTGCGGGCGTGTGGAATCGCAATCCCCTCGCCAATGCCTGTCGTTGCGACCTCCTCGCGCCTGAACACATCCTTGAGGAACGCCTTGAAATTCTTCATTCCCTCGACCTCTTCCAGGCATACGGCAATCTCATTTATTATGCCCGCCTTGTCGGTTGCCTCCAGGTTCAGACAAATGTGCGAGCTTTCAAGGAATCCAGCCAGCTTGACCACGGTAGTCTCCCTTTGCGTTCTCTGTACTGCACCCTCGAGTCTGCGAACCGCTTTTCCAACCACTCTGGTGCGTGGCCCGAGCAGCCCAACATTACAAAGCCTGAATTCTATTGCGCGCCAACCCGGTATGCAACCTAAAATGCTGCCCGCGTGCAAAATTACTCGCCCCCAAAAAACCCGAAGTTCCCATCTTTTCCCGAGCGGACCCAGGCCCGCAGCGCCGCCATCAGGTCCTGGTAAAAGGAAACGTTGTGAATCGTAGCCAGTGTGTATGCCAGAAGCTCGCGCGAAGCAAACAGGTGCCTCAAGTAGCTGCGTGAGAAGTTCGAGCAGAGGTAGCACGAGCACCCGGGGTCAACCGGCCCGAAGTCCTCCTTGAACCTCTCCTGCAGTATTCTCAGCTTCCCCGCCCGCGTGAACAGCAAAGCGTTGCGGGCGTTGCGCGTCGGCATGACGCAGTCAAACATGTCCACCCCGCGCATGACAGCCTCGACTATGTCCTGCGGCGCGCCCACGCCCATCAGGTAGCGCGGCCGCTCTTGCGGCAAAAGGGCGCAGGTCTGCTCAAGCGCCTCCAGCATCTCTTCCTTCGGCTCGCCTACCGAGAGCCCGCCGATTGCGTAGCCTGCGAAATCCATCTCCACCAACTGGCCCGCGCACTCGCAGCGCAGGTCGGAAAAAACAGAGCCCTGCACAATCGCAAACAAAGCCTGCGGCGACTCGCCCGTATGCTCCTTGCATACCTGCGCCCAGCGCACGGTGCGTTCGACCGCCCTTGAAGCTTCTTCTTTCGAACACGGGTACGGCGTGCACTGGTCGAAGCAGGTGACCATATCCGCCCCGAGGCGGCGCTGGATTTCAGTCGCCTCCTTCGGCCCGATGAAACGCTCCGAGCCGTCAATGTGCGAACGGAACCGGACCCCGTCCTCCTCGACCCTGACCAGCCGACCGCTGGCGCCTTTCTTGTCCTGGCCGCGTGCGTCGCCCGCGGCCAGCGAGAATACCTGGAACCCGCCCGAGTCGGTGAGAATCGGCCGCTCCCAGCGCATAAACTCGTGCAGCCCACCCGCATCTTCGACAACACTCTCGCCCGGCCGCAGGTGGAGATGGTACGCGTTGGCAAGGATAGCCTGCGTGCCTGTAGCCGCAAGCTGCTCCGGGGTCAGCGCCTTGACAGTAGCCAGCGTCGCAACCGGGAAGAAAGCAGGCGTCTCAATCACGCCATGCGCAGCAACTATCCTGCCATCTCTCGCATTGCCTGACTGGTTCAGTACCTCAAATTTCATCGTTGTACCTCGTCAACTCCACAAAAACAGCCTTCCTGTCGTCTGTAAACTGTCTGTAAATAGAGTTCCTTACGTACCAACGACTTACGACATCTATTTACAGATTTCGCGGGGGGTCGGGTTACATTTATGTGGGATAGCGTGAATTGAGGATGGACGTAACCTATTGCTACATATACAGGTTGCGTCGAATCGCGAAGTGTGGGTGTGTGTAACATCTTGTCCTGCAATGGGTTAGGGCGAATTTCACCACTTTACAAATCCAATTCTTGCCACGGAGACACAAAGGCACAGAGGTCACTTAACCAAGATAAGAAGGCAATAGCCAAGTAGCCAACAGCCGGAGCCGGATTCAGGCTATTGCCTGATGCCTATTGCCTATTGGCTGCTGGCTTGCTTTTCTTACCTTTAACCTTCAACCTTGAACCTTTAACCCTTCTTCCACACTATTATACGCACGAACAGGCAAAATGTCATCAAAAATCCCGAAAGAATCTCAAAAAATCTCAGTGCCTTTTGCGTGCTTGCTTTTGGGCGCACATTGCGGTATAATGTGGATGGCATGAAAGAGATATTATACATTCTGGTTGTCCTGATGCTCCTCGCCGGTTGCGGGAAGCAGGAAATGAGCGCTGAGGAACTTGCAGCGGCGAAGAAAGAGTTTTTCAAAGCAGCGGAAGCGGGAGATATAGGCAGTATAAAAGAACTCATTGAAGCTGGGGTTGATGTTAAGGCAAAAGACGAAAACGGCAGAACTGCGTTGCATAAGGCTGCCGAGAAGGACCATTTTGAGATAGTAAAGCTTCTGATTGAAAAAGGTGCAGATGTAAACATAGCAGATAACGGAGGGAATACTCCCCTCCACCATGCGAAAAGCAAAAAAGTTGCTGAGTTGCTGCTAACGAATGGCGCCAATATCAATGCAAAAAACGAGGATGATGAAACGCTATTACATCCATTGCTGCAAAGTCCTTATGAATATGAAGACTTAGTCAATCTCTACATTTCAAAAGGCGCAGATGTAAATGCAAGAAACAGCGAAGGTTTCACACCTCTTGACCTTGCGGTTGACAAGAGACCTAAGACTACGGTTGAGGCGCTTCGGGAGGCTGGCGCTGAGCATGGCAACCCTCTGGGGCGCGAATTACTTAATATGGCCGAGAAAGGCGACCTTGCACGCGTGAAGGAGCTGATAAAGCAAGGAGCGAATATATATATAAAGGATAGCTGGGGATGCACACCTATCTTAGAAGCAGCTTTGAAAGGTCATTTGGAAATTGTAAAGTTACTGATTGATTGTGGTGCTGAAGTAAATGTGGTTAACAAAGAAACTAATCAGACTGTATTGCACATGGCGTCAAAGGCAAGCAATTCGGATTTAGTAAAATTTCTTATCGCCAAGGGTGCTGATGTTGATGCAATAGACTATTGGAAGAACACGCCTCTGTTTTCTGCTGCTAGTGGGAATAAAAAGGAAATTGTGGAGATTCTTATTTCTGCGGGCGCTTGTGTTGATTTTAGAAACGATAATGGTGAGACTCCTCTCTGGAGAACCACATATTATGAATCTCTGGATGCAGCAAAAGTTCTTATTGCAAATGGAGCTGATATAAATGCAAAAGTTCCGAGGTCAGTTCTTCAGGCAACCGGAGCTGATGCAGCTGATGTAAAGGTAAAAGTTGCATCGAATCATACCCCTCTTCATTATAGTGCATATCAGGGACATAAGGAATTTGCTAAATTGTTAATTGACAAAGGAGCTTATATAAACGCGCTGGATATAGATGGAAACACCCCTTTGGATGTGACTAAATACGAAGAAATGAAGCAACTCCTTCGCAAGCACGGCGCAGTTTCGGGAAAAGAGCTTAAAGAGAAAGAGGAAGAAAAATGAGAAAGGCCGCCTACATTTTGATGATTCTCTTGGTTTTTCCTGCATGCAGGGCAAATCGGATGGTGTCTACCAAAGACAGAAGATTGCTTGCTGCTGCTTCAGGGAGTGTCGAGGAAGTCAGGAGGCTCCTTACCGAAGGCGCCGATGTCAACGCAAAGGACGAAGACGGTGAAACTGCCCTTCACCGAGCTGCGAGATTCGGTGACGAAGATGTCGTAAGGCTTCTCATAGCCTCAGGTGCAGACTTGAATGTGGCCCACAAATTTGGACACACTCCTTTACATGAAACGGCCATCCATTCTCACGGAAGTGACCTTGCTGAAGTTCTTTTAGCAAACGGCGCTGACATTGAAGCAAGAACAGGCATTGGCAGAACCCCCCTACATGAAGCCGTAGTATGGTGGAGGAAAGAGCTTGCTAAATTGCTGATAGGGAAGGGAGCCAACGTGAATAGCGTGGATAACTTTGGCAAAACCCCTCTCGACTATGCATTGAAAGACAGACAGAAAGAGCTAATGGAGCTCCTTCGCGCGCATGGCGCAGTTTCGGGGAAAGAGCTCAAGGAGAGCAAAGAAGAAGACAAATGAAAAAGACCTTATTCACAATCGCAATTCTTTTTGTCCTCACCGGCTGCAGCGGGAAGCAGGAAAGAGTCACTCAGAACATCTGGTAGTTTTTGTTACGTACATGCCTTGAGTGTAAAATCAACTTTACATCTTGCCAAAACCATTTTAACCTCAGTTGGGCTGAATTCTTGATGTGGTAAGGACTTCCTGAGAGATGGCTGGCAGCGGCACAGAATTTGCTCATATATTGCAATTTAATGCACGTATGCCAAAGGCAAACAAGATGTGTTGCATTTCAGTTGGTTGTAAAGGAGGAAGAGGAAGATGAAAATAGCACAAATACTTGCAATAGCAGTATGTGTGATTGCTGTCTGCTTCCCTGCAGTTGTGTGCGCGCAGGGAGAAATAGTGCCCGGAAAGGGGAAGCGCAGTGGTCTTATGCCGGGGAAAAGGTTTCTGAAAAGCAGCAAAGGGCTAAAGCTGTCTCTGGAACTTATCAAGTGCGATGAGAAGATAATCGAAATCGAAGTTACGTTCAAGAACACAGGAAGTAAGCGAATTCAGCTTTACTTGTATGACAACTGCAGCCTTCTACCTTTTCGCACGCTGGACTTCTTTTTTGAGTTTTCACGCGGAGTTGGCCAGATATATTGCGGGCGCGATACCCTTATCAAGGGGCCTCGCAACTTTCTGCAAGCCGGGAAGCTGGCAGCCATCAAACCGGGTGGCTGTATCCAGAAGACTCTCAAGCTGCATGACCAACACGCGTTGTTGCATACGGGTGAATACAACTTAGCCGCCACATACAGACGCGGGCCTTACGACATGTGGCCGGGCAGGCCAATTAAATCCAACACAGTCACGTTTTGCGTTAAGCTTGCTACTGTCAAGGCGAAAGAAGAAAAGGAGAAACTGCAGAAAGATATTACAGCGTTCTATGGCAGTACGAGGGCCGGGAAGGCTATAGATACAAAGCTTCTTGCTTCGTTAGCTGAAAGGGGCGCCGCCATAAAAGACGACCGGACTACCCTCGTGTTCACCACCTATTTGATATTCTTCCTTGAGCACAATTCCGATACTAACACACAGGCCGCCATAATAGGTGCGTTAGAGTCGCTTACCGGCATGAACTATGATAAGGACCTGGATAAGTGGAATAAGTGGCACGAAGAAAACCGGAAGGTATACGTGACAGAAGCGCAAATGGCAGCTATACGGAAGGATATCAAGGGCCTGATTGCCGACCTTGCCCTCAAAGAGTGGCGCGGAGCCAAGGATGCTGCCGCAAACGAATTAATTAATCGTGGCGAGGCAGTGCTGCCAGGTATCCGGAAAGCTCTCAAGTCAAGACGTCTTAATCGAGGACAAAAGGCCCTTTTAAAAACTCTGAGGGTGCAAATAGAAGGGCAAATAGAAGAAAAGAAAAAAGAGGAAGAATCGGCAAAGAAGAACGACAAGCCATCTACCCCGGAAGAGAAGAAGCACGGGGATGGCAAATAGAAGCCTTACGCTTTTGGACCTCTACGTTTGCGGGATTAAAGAACCTCCTTCGCGCGCATGGCGCGGTTTCGGGGAAAGAGCTTGAAAGTAGCAAGGATAAGCAGTCACCTCCCCCGAGCCACCCGCCGCTTGCGGTGGTGTTGTTCTTATTCCGCGTTGCAGGCAACGCGGCTTCGCGGTGAAAAAGTAACAAGTTTTCTGGAAATGCAAACACATCTTATGCTTAGAGCGTACAATTTCTTAGGGTAACTATGCACTGAAAATCTTCTGTTGTGGAGGATAGTATGGACATCCGGTGCCCGTTCTGCAAGGAAGCACTGTCAATTTCGCAGAAGCAGGTTGACTCGACTACCGAGTGCCCGCGATGCAAGAAGACGTTCGTATGGGGCGACATTCTGCGGGCGAAAGAGAGGAAAGAGCAGGAGGCGATTGAGGCGGCAGCGGAGAAGAAGCGGCTGCGCAAGGCGAAGCGGGAGGAGCGGAAGGTGCTCCAGGCCGAGAAGGCCGCGAGTGCGAAGGAGAGGGTGCGCGAGAGTAGAGAAGAGAGAAAGATGCGCATGCGGGAGGAGCGCTGGCAGTGCGAGGAATGCGGCAGGGACCTTTGCCAGCTCGACTTCCAGAGGGGGACGGGTTTTTACGACAACGAGGTGGGAGCGGCGTATTGCGAGGCACACGCGCCCGAATGGCTCTTCGCGAGGGAAGAGAGGTACGACCCGGGCTACGCGATGGAGGCGAAGCGGATATCTATCTGGGTGCCGGTCTGCATAGTTATAGCAGCCCTGATGATAGTTGGCGGTTACATTGCATATGCCGAATACAACAGGGGCGAGGCAAAGAAGCCGGCGGGTCAGGTTGTCGAGAAGCCGGCCCAGCCCCAGAAGCAGCCCGAGCAGAAGCCCAAGTGCCGTATTTGTGGTGGCACGGGCTGGCTGGACTGCACCGCGTGTGCCGGCACGGGCCGCGACCGCCGGTATCCACAGGGCTGCCCCAAGTGCAATGGCACCGGCAAGGTAAAGTGCTGGAGCTGCGGCGGCACTGGTATTGCAAAGTGACAGGAGGGTACAAATGAGAAACTGGCACTACATAAACCGGAAAGGGTATCCGCGCCGCGGGCGGGAGGAGGGGTCGGCCTTGCTTCCCATCAGCATTATCGTGGCGGCGCTGATTATTATCGGCGGTTTTGTCGCCTACACCGAGTACAACAAAAAGCGGGTGCGGACGGCGGTTGGAGAGGCTGGCGAGGAGCCCGCGGCTGATGAAGGTTATCAGCTTGTCACGCTTGACGGGTACGAGCCGGGCACCGGCCGTGTGCTGAACGAAATCACGCTCTGGGAAGATGCCGATAATCGCGCTCCGACCGATGTGTACGCCAAGGCGAAGCACGGGGATAAAGCATACCTGCTGATACAAAAAGGCGAGAACTGCCTGGTTGAGACGTGGGATGGAAAACAGGGCTGGGTCGAATACTATCACATAAAAGAGCTTAGAGAGCCCGCCCAATCGCCATAAACTGCCCTTAGCGCGGCCTGCCGCGTCGCAGGCGGCGCGGCCAAACACCCGCGGGCTGAAGACCGCGGGTTGTTGTCGGCGCGGTGCTTCCTGAACTGTTTCGGCACTTGACAAGGGCGCCCTTTGCAGGTAAACTGTGGGCTGAGCAATTTCGGGAGGGATGCAATGGCGGTTAAGAACTTCAAGCCGGATGACCACCGCGCTTTCGAGGTCACGACGGTGAGCGGGACTATTTACAAGCTGTCTGCGCCTGACACGCGGGAGTACAGGACTGTCCGGCGGATGATGGCGGGCTACGAGAAGGGCGGCTCAGTCATAATGAGCGTCAAGCAGGAAGGTTCGCAGGAGCAGGTGCAGACCAAGGCATCGGTGCCTGCGCACAAGACTTTTTTCAAGGGGAAGCTGACCGAGCCGGCTGCTGTCGGGAAGTCGCTCACTATCGAGATATTCGGTGAGGACAGGACGCTTATCAGCGAAGCTGTCGCGGAGATAGAGACTACGTAGTATAGTTGAGATGTTGGGTCACTGTTTTGCACCGCGTCCTCCGGCGCCACCCGGGCCTGATTTTGGCAAATCTGCCGCTTTGAGCTGCTAATCAGTCAAGAGTAAGTGCTTTTGCGCCGATAGTTTAGGTATAGTTAGGCAAGGCCTTTGCGCCTCCCCCTCTCGGCCAGAGGCTTTGCCTGCTTTTATTTTTAGGGCCGGTGCTTGCTTGAATCGCCGGGGGTTTTATGGTAAGATAACCCGGTTGTTAGGGGAGGAGAGGCATTGGCTCAGAAGGGCAAGAAAGAACAGACGAAATCTTCACTCAGGCGCGCGGCCGGCGAGGTTGTCCAGAAGCTCACCCAGGCGGGGTTTGAAGCCTACTTCGCGGGCGGGTGCGTGCGCGACATGCTTATGGGCATGGAGCCCAAGGACATTGACATAGCCACGGATGCCACCCCGGAGGCTGTGCAGGAGGAATTCCCCAAGACTTACGCCGTTGGCGCGCAGTTCGGCGTGGTGGTGGTGTTGCACGGCAGGCACCAGTTCGAGGTCGCGACGTTCCGGGTTGACTCGATGTACTCGGACGGGAGGCATCCCGACTCGGTGAAGTTCGGGGATGCGCGCGCGGATGTGATGCGGCGCGACTTCACCATAAACGGGATGCTTTACGACCCCATAGATGACAAGGTCATTGACTGGGTCGGCGGGCAGAAAGACCTTAAGAAAAAGGTTATCCGCTGCATAGGCGAGCCGCTTGAGCGCCTGTCGGAGGACAAGCTGCGCATGCTGCGGGCGGTCAGATTCTCTTGCCGGCTCGGCTTTGAGATAGAACCGGCGACGCTCGCGGCGATACGCAGGACAGTGCCCCAGATTGGGGCGGTAAGCCAAGAGCGCATCAAGGCGGAAATCGAGCAGATAACAACGGGCAAGTCAGCCGCACGGGGGGTCAGGCAGATGTTTGAGCTGGGGCTGCTGCGGTACGTGCTGCCTGAGGCCAACGCCCTTTCGGAAGTGCATCTCGGCGAGGGGACGATGCTGGACCATGCGGCTAAGGTCATAGGGGCGCTGCATGAGCCTGAGTTTGACCTGCACGGGAGCACGGAAGGCTTCGGCCTTGCGCTTGCAGCGTTGCTTCACTGCGCCGGGGGTACTGACGAGGAGGGTACGCTGGAAGAGAGTGCGCGCCTGACCTCTGTAGCGGCAAGGCGGCTTAAATGCTCCAATGCGGAGCGCGCCACGGCTGTCTGGCTTGTGCAGAACCAGTTTGCGCTCGATGGGCCGGGAGAGAGGAAGGTTTCGTATCTGAAGCGGATTTTCGCACACAGGGATTTCGGCGAGTTGCTCGCCCTCTTCGGGGCGAAGGCTGAATGCGGCTGCGCCAGCAGGAAAGACTACGAATACATCAGGAACCTTTACTCCCGGCTCAGTCTGAACGAGATAAAGCCTGAGCCGCTGCTTGGCGGGAATGATTTAATCGAGATGGGGCTGAAGCCCTCGGAGCTGTTTTCCGTGGTTCTTGACAGGGTTTACGATGCACAGCTCGACGGCGAGGTTTCGGACAGAGAGGCTGCAATCGAGCTGGCGCTTAAGATTGCGCGCGAATTATGATACTTTCGACACTACAAATATTTCTGACAGTTCCCGGAATATCCCTGCCACCATTGGCCCCGGCTCTCAGGGAGCCTCATGGGAAGGCGCTTATCAGGTGAAGATAGCACTTGTACGCAAGGACTACACGCGGCTGAAGGGGGGCGCGGAAGGGTACGTGGTAGCGCTTTCGCTCCAGCTTGCCCGCATGGGTCATGATGTCCACGTTTTTGCAAACAGGATCGAAACGGAAAGCGATGATGGCATTACCTTCCACAAAGTACCGGTACCGGGGCTGCGGACTTTCATGCGCCATGTCTGGTTCGCGAAGAATGCTGAACGGCTCCTGCGGCAGGATGAGTTTGACATAATAAACGGGCTGTCCCGCATCTGGTACCAGGACATCTACCGCGTGGGCGACCCCCTGTTTGTCCACTGGCTGAACTCGCACCGGCCGAACGTAGTTGACCGCCTGCTGGGCAAAGTAAATCCCAAGCAGCGGACAATGCTCTCAATAGAGAAGCGGATATTCGCCTCGCCGAGACTGCGGCGCATCATCGCGATAAGCAAGCTTGACCGGGACCTGTTAGAGCAGTATTACAGCATCCCCCCCCAGAAGGTCAAAGTCATTTACAACGGCGTGGACCACGAGCGTTTCAGCCCCGGCAATCGCAAGTTCCGCGGGAAAGTGCTTGCTTCACTCGGCGTGTCTGGCAAGCGCATTGTTCTGCTTTTTGTGGGCATGGATTTCAAGAGAAAAGGGCTTGCTTACCTGATTGAGGCGATGAAGCAGATGGGCACGGAACGCAGACACACCCACTGTCTTGTTGTAAGCAACGACAACCCGAAAAAGTACCGGGCCCTGGCACAGAGGCTGGGACTTGCGGATTCGCTCACCTTCGCGCCGGCAACGCCGAATATCCACGAAATCTACGGTGCGGGCGACATTTTTGTCTTTCCCACGCTGTACGACCCTTTTGCCAATGTGCACCTGGAAGCACTGGCCTGCGGCCTGCCTGTTATTACCACCACCTCGGCAGGCGGGTGCGAGCTGGTCGAGCATGGAGTCAACGGGTTCGTCCTCTCTTCGCCCCAGGATTCAAAGGCCCTGGCACAACATATCCTTGAGCTCCTTGACCCTAAGGCGCGGGAAGAGATGTCGCAGAAGGCCCTCGAGAGTGTAGGAGACTTCACGCTCGAGCGCAATACGCGTGAGGTTGCAGCGCTTTATGAAGAAGTACTCGAAGAGAAGCGAGCAGTTGAGCAGTAGACCGCAACGGAACGGATTTCCGCACTTTTCCGCCTTTTTCTGCTTTCAGCGTTTTTGCCTTTCTCTCCTGTTCCACTGTTCTACTGTTCCACTGCTCTATTTTTTCGCGCCTGAAGCGCGAAAAAATCAGGGCATGTCTATCTTGACATTTTTTATCTCGACCCGGGAATTGGGTTCGAGGGCAAATCCGAGCTGCCCTGCAGGCCGCCCCGCGGTGAAGACAAACTCCTGCTCGTTGAAGCTGGTCTTGACGAAAACCCTCTCGCCGTGGACCTCGCAGGTGACATGGAACCAGGCGTTTTCCCCAAACGGGTATTCTGAAAACGGCAGCACAAATCCCGACTCCGGTTCACCCTGTGCGGCACGCAGGCATAGTATGAGCGAGCCTTTTTTGCGGCGGAAATCAAATTCGAACTTGTAGTCGCTCCAGGACGGGTCGCCCTTGAGAAGCCATATCTTGCTGTCGTGCGATTCGCCAGTTAGGACCGAGCCAGCCACGCTCCAGCCGCCCTGCACTGTCCAGCCGCTCAGGTCCTTGCTGTTGAAAAAGTTTTCTATTTCCCAATGGTGCTTCTTCTGGAGCAGGTCTTCCACCTTGCTCATTATCTCACCATCATAGAGCGAGCCGGGGTACTGCTTCATAAAGGATTTCAGCAGGTCAACAGCTTCGAGAAACTTCGCTTCTTGTGCGAGAGCGGTCGAGTTTTCACTTGCCTGCTTGTATGCCAGGTCTCTTTGCGCCTCTTCTCGTCTGCGCTGTTCCAGCAGGGCTCTCGCACGCTCGCGTAGACTCTCGATCTCCCTTCGCACCTCTCCCAGGAACGCAGGAGGCTGGGTCTCCAGTTTGCGATACTCTTTCTCTATCAACTCCACCGCATCGAGAAAGCGTTCCTCTTTTATGAGCTGTTCAATCATTTGCTGTGAGGCCCGGATCTCTTCGATTAGCGTGATGATAGTTTCAACGTATTCCCTCAGTTTTGGGATTTCAGAAGTAGCGTCTTTGGTCTGGGCAAACAGTTCCGGGAACTCGTCGAGGGCTGCAAGTGCGCTTTTCAGGTTCTTATTTGTAATCGCCGCATCGTACGCTGTCTTAACCTTGGAAAATGCGCGGTCCGCCGCTTGTGCAAACCCGTCCTTTGCAACCTTCTCGGCTGAGTCGAGCCTTTTCGTCAGTTCCTCCGTCAGGGAATCGAAACGCATCTCCTCCAACTTCTTGACGAAGGAGGCAAACTCGCCGGGTTCTTTGAGAATCTTGTCTGCAAGCTCTTCAAGCTTTTTAATCCCCTGCTCTATTTCGGCAAGTTCCTCCATTCTCCGTTTCTCTTCAATAGTTTTAGGTTTCCTTTTCTCGACCTGCGTGGAGGAGGGTTTTTGCTTATCCTCCGGCGGCATGGCGTACTTCTTGTAGAGGATAAGCCCTCCTGCGCCGAGCACGATAAGGAGAATCACGACCACGGCGAGGACAGGCTTTTTTCTTTTTTGCTGCAGGAGCAGCGCGGAGGCGCGCCTTTCCGGGGCTACATGCCGCCTTGTTCTCGCGCTTGGCGGGCGAGCCCTGGCCGAGGGAGCCTTAGCCGAGGGAGCCTTAGCCGGGGGAGCCTCAGCCTGGACAACCTCAGCCGCGGCGGCCTTCTTCTGCGGCTCCGGCGGTGCCGGTTTATACTCTTCCACTTCTATTTCAACATCAACAGGTTCTTCAGTTTCCACAAGAGGCGGGACATCAACTGCTTCCGGCTCGGCAGCGTCAGGCTGGCCGCCAACTATTTCGAGCTCCAGCGCCCCGGCCTGACTGTCTGATGGGTCGAGTTCGACCGGTTCGAATATAAATTCGGCTTCGGCTCCGGGCCGAACCCATTTCTCAGGCATGTCCTGCTGAGGCAGGAACTCCGTGGTTCCGGGCGCCATGTCATCGAAAGCGAACCCGCTTCCCGCAAGTTCCTCGTCCGCGCTCCGGTCCACACCTTCACGTTCTGCGGCGGCAACTATTTCCTCGAAGGTCATGGCCATCCCTTTGCCCGCTGCATCTCCCGGGGCTTTCCGGGGGCCTGGCCGGCCGGGTGCTTTTGCCCGCTGCTGCTGGGCCGCAGCTTTGATCTCGGGCGGGATGTATTCTGCGCACTCGGCACAGTAATAATTATTCTGATAGACCAAAGCCCTGCCCGACTCAATCTCTTCTTCCGGGATGGGCTGGTCGCAAAGACTGCAGTGTCTTATGATCATGGGAAAGGCGCGCCCCTTTGCTCAACTCCTAATTAAGTATACCGCCCTGTGGCTGGCCAGTCAACAGATGAATATAAAGTAAGCAGTTCTGAGATGGTGCCTCCCCCCGCAAATCTTCTTGACAAAGCCTGAACATTTCCTTATTTTTACGGGATTAGCCTTTTTGCTGCAAGTACTCTTATGTTTTACCGTGGACTTGTTGCGCAACATAGTGGCGAACGATTTTTGCGGAGAAACTCATGGCCAACGGTTACGATGAAAACTACGTCGGTGAAGCCGCGCTGAAGAAGGGTTTTATCACTCCTGCCCAACTGGATGAATGCAAGGCCCTCAGGCAGCGGGCAACCTCTCCGAAGTCCCTTGCGCGCGTGCTTTCGGAAAAGGGGTATCTTGATGAGGAGCAGATGGGAGAGATACTCAAGGAATACCAGCTTGCCATGGGGCAGATGCTTCCCGACGACACCGACCCGGGCTCGATAAACTTCGGGCAGGTAGCTGTAAGAAAAGGACTTGTAAGCAACGCCGACGTGTGGGACGCGATAGAAGAACAGGCACGGCGCAAGCTCGACGGGTCCGAGGAGCGGCTCGGCCAGATACTTGTTGAGAAGGGAACGATCCAGATTTCAGAAGCGCGGCAGATTCTCGAATCGCAGGGCAAGAAAATTCTTAAATGCGCTGAGTGCGGGCACCAGTACAATGTAAAGGAATTCAATCCGAACAAAGAATACACATGCCTTAACTGCGGTGGGCCGCTCTCTGCTCCTGAAACTGTCTCGTCTCTTGACATCCAGGGCACGGCAGTGGACACCGAGACAGTCAAGGCGAGCATGGACGACAGGTTCATCGGGAAGGAAATCGGCGGCTGCGAGATAATGACCAAGCTGGGCGAAGGCGGTATGGGGTCGGTATACAAGGCCCGCCACCTCGCGCTCAACAAGATAGTCGCGGTGAAGGTGATGTCCAACGCGCTTATGGGCGAGATACACCGCAAGCGCTTCCTGCGCGAGGCCCGCGCCGCGGCTCAACTGGAGCACATGAACATTATCCAGGTGCACGATACCGGGGCGCAGGAAGGTTACAACTACATCGTCATGCAGTTTATTGATGGCCAGAGCGTTCAAAAGATGATTTCCACACAGGGAAGGTTCGAGCAGAAAGAGGCGCTGCGTGTAATACACGACGCCGCCGACGCATTGGCGTTTGCGCACAAGCGCCACATGATTCACCGCGACATCAAGCCTGATAACATCATGCTTACCAGCGAAGGTGTGGTCAAAGTGGCCGACTTCGGACTGGTTAAGAGCACCGAGATTGAAAAAGACCTCACCGGCATGAGCCAGTCCATGCTTATGGGAACCCCGCACTACATGTCGCCGGAGCAGTTCGAGGGCAAGATAATTGACCACAGAACCGATATTTACTCGCTGGGGGTGACGCTCTACTACATGCTCACAGGCCAAAAGCCGTACGAGGGGACCACTCCCTACCAGGTAATGCAGGGCCACCTGCAGCAAGAGCTTGTTGACCCGAGCAACCTGGCGGAGGATATTTACCCGGCCGTCTCACAAATTGTAAAGAAAATGATGGCTCGCGAGCGTGAGCGTCGCTACCCGTCTTGCGAAGAGATAGAGGCGGATATAGACAAAGTACACCAAGGCATGAAAGACGGCACAATCGCTGCCGACGATTTTATCATTGTAGAGGATGACCTGGAAGAGGGTCTCGGCGCAACTATGCAGGCTGCCCCGCCCCCCAAGGAAGCTGCGCCGAGAAAGCCAAGAAAGAAGAAGAGTGTACTGCCTGTAGTTATCCCGGCAATCGTGTTTGTCGCGATAGTTATGGGGCTGCTTGCTTTCCTGCTCACACGCGGCCCTTCAGCGCCACCGGTTGACCCGAACGACCAGCAGACAGATACCGGCCAGGCCAAGCCAGACATGAAAGAGGCTCAGATCGCTTTTGAGAGCACCAAAAAAGAGGCGAACAAACTGGTTGACCAGGATGAATTCGCCGCTGCACTGGGCAAGTGGGAGGGCTTTGTCAAGAAATGGGGCGAGGACCCATGGAAAGAAAAAGTTGATATAGAGCGCGGGGTTATTTTGGATGCGGGCATAAGGAGGCTCAAAGAACTGCTTGCCAGCAACCAGAGAAGCGACCTCGAGAAAGCGGCAGGACTGGCGAGCAAGCTCAAAGACCTGCAGCCTGACAATGAACAACTCGCCTCTGTCGCCAGCGAGGCGGACGAAAAGCTGAAAAACATTGAGTCCCAAGAAGAGACACACAGGCGAAAGCTCCAGGAATTCCAAGATGCGGACAAGCGGGGGCAGAAGCTTAAAGGGCAGGACCAGCTTGCTGAGGCAAAGAAGGTTTACGAGCCTTACCTTACAAGCGAGATTGACCAGATAAAGACGACAGCCCGGGAAAGGGTGGAAGAAATAGACGTGATTCTGGCTGACCGCGAAAGGCAGCGGAAAGAATATGATTCTGCCAAAAAGGAAGTATTCGCTCTTCTCGCCGAGAACCGGTTCAAAGAAGCCCGGGCGAAATACACCCCGTTTACCGGGCAGGACTATATCAAGGAGATTCGCGACGACGCGCAGGAGAAAATCGAGCAACTGGATGAAACGCGGAAGAAGTCTGAAGCCTCCGACTTCAGGGCCGCGCTCGACAAGGCCAAGTCGGAGTTTGACATGGGAAGCTACGCCGCGGCCCGGGCTGAGCTGGCGCCTTACCTCAGCCACTCCAACGAGGAGTTCCGCGGCCAGGCCCGCAAGCTCGACGGCAAGGTACAGACTTATGAAAAGTTCCACGAGCAGATGGGCAAGATAAACCAGTTGCGCAACGCGGGGCAGTACGGAGAGGCACTTGAGATTGCCCGGACATATGCACAGAGCGAAAACAAGTCCTTCGCCGACAAGGGGCGCGAGAAGGTCAAGCAAATCCGCAAGGAACGCTACCTTGACAGAAACCTTGTCTTTATAGATGGCGGCGATATCGCGATAGGCTCTGATGAGCCTTCCGACAGGAACCCCGCAAAAAAGGTCAAGGTTAAACCCTTTTACATGGACCGTACGGAAGTGACCAATGCTCAGTATGCGGAGTTTGTAAAGGCGGCGGCCGACCAGCCCCCGCCGCTCAACTGGAGAAAGGGGCGGATACCCAAGGGCAAGGATGACCATCCGGTAACATGGGTGACATACGAGGACGCCCTTGAATACTGCAAGTGGCGTTCTGAAAAAGAAGGCGTAACATACCGGTTGCCGACTGAATCTGAATGGGAATATGCGGCGTCAATAGACCCCGAGACAGGTACTAAGACTATCTACCCCTGGGGCGACGAGTTTGACAAGTCCATGGCAAACCTCGTCGGCCGCAAGACCCATAGCGTTAGCTCCAACAAGAATGACAAGAGCCCGCTCGGAATCTATGATATGGCGGGCAATGTCCACGAATGGACCTCTTCCGACGACGGTTCTACATACATAATCCGGGGCGGGTCAATGGAGGACGCGGGCGACCCGAAGGCTGCTCGCGCCGTTTTCCGCCACAAGACAGAGTCATATACAAAAGCAGCATCAATCGGCTTCAGGTGTGTCCGTGAAGAGTAGCTACCGGAACCCCGCAGGGAGGCTGGCCCAATGAACCTGTTAGCTTGTTCGGGGCGGAGCGGGAGAATCACTGCCAAACTTGTGTAAATATTTGGCCTCTCAATATCGTCTTAAACGATGGTAAGTATATCCCAAGCCCTGGCAGGTTACGTCGGAGGCAAGAGTAAGATGAAACCTCGTACAGCATCGCTTCCCCTTGTGCTGCTTATGCTTCTGTCCGTCTGTTCCTGCGGCCCCATAGGAATACTCCCCCTGCTTGGCGGCGCTGCCGCCGCCGGCGGTGGCGGTGGCGGAGGAGGCGGTGGCGGCGGCGGTCCCATCCCTCCCGGTTTCCGCGTTGTCTCGATTAACCCGTGCAACGGCGAGACTGATGTGGACATATACTCGCAGGTCGAGGTGGTTTTCAGCAAGCCGGTTGATAGCTCTTCGGTAGGAGACTTAACGTTTACAGTGGATTCAGCCGTAGGCCCGACAACCGGGAGCTTCGCTTTTCCCGATGACAGGACAGTGGTATTCGTCCCGAACTCAGCCTACCCACAGGACGAGGAGCACACCGTTGACATGGTGAACATACTTTCGTCCGAGGGAGACTCGCTTTCGTTCACGTCGCGTTTCACCACTTGTGACGGTCCGTCCGTTTCGCGGCCTTATGTTGCTTTCACCATTCCCTACGACAGTGCTGAGGCTGCATTCACTCCTCGCCTGCCAGTAATAATCTCGTTCTCAAAACCCATGAACATTGCCACGGTTAATAACACAACCTTTCTCCTGCGCCACAAAATCAGCGCCGCTGTTGTGCCGGGTGTGTATAGCGTTGGCCCGGGACCTAACGACCGCGACTTCACCTTTACCCCGACTGTTAACCTCACTGCCGGCGATGAATATGAGATTGTTGTGCTTAGCTCGGTAGAATCGTTTGACGGCTACACGATGGAGTCGGATTTTGCAAGCTGTTTTACCGTGGTTAACCTCAAACCCGT
>CAYWBA010000002.1:0-29103 GCA_964455955.1 uncultured Planctomycetota bacterium
CCGCGTTTTGGAGTTGCGTTAAGTACCGACGCAAGCCCACCCAACTGCGCCAACCAGCCGCAAAAACCGTCTGTAAACGTCTGTAAATAGCTTGTGTGGGGAGTAGGTATCGTAACCTGCTTCTGGCATAGGGACTTACAATAGCAGGCAATTCAAAACAGGTGCACCTGTTTACAGATTTCGCGGGGGTCTCTGCTACGTTTGCGTGGGGCAGCATGAACTCGCAATTGCCACAACGTCTTGCTACGTAAGCAGGTTGCGTCGAAACGCGAAGTGTGGGCACGTGTAACATCTTATCTGACACCGACTTGGGACAAAATTCACCACGGAGGCACGGAGGTGGCGCAGCCACTTTTGACAGAAGTGCTTGCAGCACCGGAGGAAAAACCTTTCTCGTTTTTCTTATTTTCCGAACCATAAATTTGTTTCCTTTCTGCGTTCATCTGCGTTTATCTGCGGTTAAATTATTTATTACACGCGTTGCAAGCAACGCCGCTAAATATCTCCACGTCTCCGTGCCTCGGCGGTAAAAATGGCCGTTTTTTTCATCACGTCCCTCTATAATCAGCGCGCCAGAATGCCCTTTTTAGGCCACACAAGTTTTCGCGGTTTCGGCCCGTTTGCGTAAGAGATTTGACAGAACGATGTTACGGAGCAAAAATTTTTTCAATTTGGCACATCTTTTTGGTGTAGGCGATGCATGACAAAATTTGTCACCTGTTTGCCATCGCCTTCTATCCCGGGCTGGGAAGAGTTTTGCGGCCGACATCGGCGGGAAGATTAACATTGACAGGTATTACAAGCCGCGGGGTTGCGGCCTGGGGTATATTTACACGGTTTGCGGCCATGGATCGCCGGGAAGCCTTATCACCACTGAGGCACAGAGGACACGGAGGTAAGAAAGAGAAAAAGATTCTTCGCGTTTCAAAAACAGGCGAACTCCCCCGCGTTGAAACGCGGGGCTTGCTATTGCATCTGGCCGGTGAAAATTAGGCTTTTCAGCACCGGCTGCTCTGTGCTTGCTATAAAAGAGATTTAAACCTCTTCAGGTCAATTTGTGCTTGCTTCAGAATGTGCGAAAGCGTGGAGCGTTTCACAGGCGAGTGCGCAGGTACTGTCAGCTTGAGAGTCTCATCAGGGAGATGTTTCTGAAGCCGTATGTGGGAGCCTTTCTGGCGTACAACAACCCAGCCATCCCGCTGCAAGGCACGGACAATCTTGACATATGAGAGGGAGGGAACTTTTGTCAAACGTTAAGCTCCAGTACCTTGACGTTTGCGTCGTTGACAAGCTCGTCGTCAACCGGCTCTAGATAGAGTTCGACAGCTTCACGAATATTTCGCAGAGCTTCGGCCTCGGTATTGCCCTCGCTGATGCAACCTGGAAGCGACGGCACGTACGCGGTATAACCGCCGTCATCAGATGGCTCAAGCACTACTTTCAATTTCACAAGTATTGCCTCCTTTGCGTGATGCTGCCATATTCTAACCCGCGGCTGCGTGAGAATCAAGCTATATTCGCGAGTCAAGCGCGGGGCTTGCTATTTGTTCTTGTTCTTCTCGTACCACTGCTTCCACTTGAAAGTTCTCCTTCTGATTCAGGTCTTTCCTAAAACTGAGTGGAGCCGGCGTATTGGGCAACAGAGAACGCGAATGCAAGCCAAAAGGCGGATTGCAGAATATCTCTCTTCGAGTGCATATCCTTTGGAGACTTACGTATTGCCTGAATTAGGGACTTTACCAAGAAGAAAATAGTAAGGCAGGACCCTGCTGCAAAAAGCGACATTACCAAGAGAAACTTTGAACCTCTTTCCCCTGCTGCGACAAATACTAACAGAGCGTCAAGGGCTGCCAAGACTCCAGCGGCTGTGAGATTACGAACAATAGTATTTCTTCTGTCCAACCAACGCACCAGTGGCGGGCAGAAAACAGCTACAATGACAACTAATCCTTCAATCAGCCTGATCCAGTAGATCGCCTTCATTTATTCCTTCTTGTTCTTCTCATACAACTGCTTTGCATCGCAGTGTACCTTAACGTTCCATAGATTATTATAGCACACGTGAGGTTTACAGGCAACAGTTGTATCTGCGGGTTGATTTTGGGGTGTGGGGGTTGTATAATCCGCGGTGGAGGTAGCTGGTGGCGGATAAGAAATCGGAAGCGAAAGAGGTGTTTGAGGCTTTCTCGCCCTCGGAATACGGCGAGCTTGTCGAGAGCGTCGTCGAGAGCATTGATATTGCAGTCTTCGCTGTCAACAGGCAGGGCAACGGGGTTGTCTGGAACAGGGCTATGGAACGGTATTTCATAGCCCACGACGAGGCGGTCGGCAAGCATCTCCTGACAGTGTTTCCGGGCTTCAAGACGGAGCAGCAGGGCGTGAAGTGGCGCGATGTGCTGCTGAAGAACGTGATTAAAGAAGGCCGTTCAATCGAGGTACACCGCTACAAGCTTCCAACGCGTGTCACTGAGGCGCATCCGTTTGACATAAAGGCGTCGCCGCTGAAGTCGAGAGGCGGTAAGATAAGCGGCGCGGTTATGCTGCTGGCCGATGTGAGGGAGCGGGTCGAGCTTGAGGAGCAGCAGATTCTCACTGCCCGGACAACTTCACTGTCCAACCTGGGCGCTTCACTTGCGCACGAGATAAGGAATCCGTTGAACTCGATATCGCTGAACGTCCAGCTTCTCAGGGAGCGGATTCTGAAGCTGAACGTGGAGGAGAAGGATGAGCTGACGAAGAGCGCGGATGTGCTTTTGAACGAAATCGAGCGGCTCAACCTGATTGTCAAGGACTTCCTCGAGTTCTCGCGGCCTTCGAGCATGAGGAACGTCATGGCGAACCCGAACGATGTTATCGGGCCCATGCTCGAGCTGCTCAAGGAGGATGCGAGGCGGAAGGACATCGAGGTAATTGTGGATTACGGTAAGCTGCCCGAGGTAATGCTTGACCGGAACCAGATGACCCAGGTTTTCTACAATATAGCGCTTAATGCAATCCAGGTCATGGACAAGGGCGGGAAGCTTGAAATAGTGTCGAGGAGGCGGGGGGACTGGGTTGTGGTTGAATTTACAGACAACGGCCCGGGTATTGCGCAGGAGAACCTTTCGCGAATCTTTGACCTGTTCTACACCTCCAGGGAGAAGGGGATGGGCCTGGGCCTTGCAATTGCCAGCAAGCTGACCGAGAACCACCACGGGCATATTGCAGTGAACAGCCTGGAGGGCAAAGGGACGACTTTCAGCGTTTTTCTGCCGACGAAGATTGTATCTGAGTAGGGGTCTTTGGGACGACAGATATGGGAAGGATTCTGATAGTTGAGGATGAGAGAGGCGCGCGGGAGGCGCTTGCGAGCAGCCTTTCCATGGATGGGCACCAGGTTCTCGAAGCATCCGACGGGAGAGAAGGGCTTCAGAAAGCCACCGGCAGCGTTGTGGACCTGGTAGTTACAGACATCAAGATGCCGAAGATGGACGGGATGGAGTTTCTTGCGCATCTCAAGGAGAGGAAGCCTCACATCGAGATAATCATGGTGACCGGTTACGGGACGATTCAGACTGCGGTGGATGCGATGAAGCAGGGGGCTTATTACTTTATTGAGAAGCCGATAGACTTGAAGAAGCTGCGCCCGCTTATCAGCAAGGCGCTTGAGCACCGGGCGCTGGTGACTGAGAACGTGGCTTTGCGCGAGCAGTTGCGGGACAGGTACAAGTTCGACAACATAATCGGGAACAGCCCGCAGATTGCGGAGATATTCCAGGTAATTGCGCAGGTGGCGCCGGCCCAGGCCACGGTGCTTATAACAGGGGAAAGCGGGACAGGCAAGGAGCTGATAGCGAACGCAATCCACTACAACAGCCCGCGGGCGGGCAAGCCTTTTGTAAAGGTGAACGGCTCTTCGCTGAGCGAAAACCTGCTTGAGAGCGAGCTGTTCGGACATGAACGCGGCTCGTTTACAGGCGCAGTGGCGCAGCGCAAGGGCCGGTTTGAAGTGGCGGACGGCGGGACCCTGTTTCTTGACGAAATCGGGCTGCTCAGCCCGGCTGTCCAGGTGAAGCTGCTGCGCGTTTTGCAGGAGCGGGAATTCGAGAGGGTAGGGGGCAACAAGCCGATAAAGGTGGATGTGCGGCTCATTGTCGCAACCAACCGCGACCTAAAAGAAGCTGTGGAGGCGGGTGAGTTCCGGGAGGACCTGTATTACCGCGTGCACGTTGTCACGATTGATGTGCCGCCGCTGCGGGAGCGGAAAGAGGATATTCCCCTGCTTGTCGAGCATTTTATTCGCAAGTATGCTAAGAAAAACGACCGCAACGTGAGGGATATCAGCGAGGAAACGCTCGCCATCCTTCGCAGCTACGATTACCCGGGGAACGTGCGCGAGCTTGAGAACATAATCGAGAGTGCGGTGGTGCTTTCGAGGGGCGAGAAGATTGTTCCGGAAGTACTGCCGCCGGGGCTGCGCGCCAAGAGGGAGGCGAGCGACAAAATCTCAATAAGGCTGGGCGCATCACTTGAAGAGATTGAAAAAGATGTTATAAGAGCCATGCTGGTGCAAACCAACAACAACAAGACGGAAGCGGCCAGGGTGCTTGGAATAGGGGTGAGGACGCTGCACCGCAAGATGGAAAGGTACGGGCTGAGGAGTTAGGTGCATAATACTGCCGGCCCTGGAGGCTGGAATGCGAGGCTGCCATGACGATGATAGAAGACAAGGAGTTCAGGTGCCCGGTAGACGGGGAGATTTTTGAGGACGGGATAGTTCTCTCAACCAACCAGTTCGGGCTGTATACGGATTTCAAGCCTGTTGTGGGCGGCCTCTTCCCGTTCCCGTTTTTTGTCCACGCCTGCCCGAAATGCGGCTTTGCAGGTTTTGATGAAGACTTCGAGGTGGAATACGACCAGGATTTCAAGGACTGGGTTCTGGCCGAACTGGGCGGCGAGCTGGAAAGCGGCCCGCTGTACGGGGGGCTGAAGTACCTGCTTGCAGCCAGGTGCGCGGACAAGCTGGGCAAACCGGGCCTGGAAGTTGCAGACCTGTATCTTCGCGGCGCATGGTGCGCCCAGGACGAGGAGGATACGCAGCTTGAGCGACGCTGCCGCAAGGAGGCGGCCGCGCTTTACGAGAAGGCATTTACAGCGGGCGATGTCCCGCCGGATGAGAGAGTCAGGGTCACGTTCCTTATCGGCGAGCTTCATCGAAGGCTGGGAGACAAGGACGCGGCACAGACGTGGTTTGACCGGGTAGCGCAGGAAGTAACCGACCCTGAGGAGCAGTCCTGGCTCGCCAAGGCGGCGCAGGTACAGAAAACGAGCCCGGTGGATGAGTTTCCGGGAGACCTTGGTTAGTAATCAATTCCCTCGACTTCCGAAATGCCTTTCCGGTAGTGGTGCTTTACGTCGGTCGCGGTGGTGACCAGGTCTGCCGCGTCAAGCAGCTCTTTCGGCGCGCCTCGCCCGGTCGCCACTATCTCAACACCGGGGTTTCGCGCCGAAATCACGGACAGTACGTCTGAGACGCCCAGCAGCCCCATGCCGAGCGCGCAATTAAGCTCGTCAAGAACAAGGATATCACAACTGCCATCCTTACTTTTGAGCGCGGCCAGTTCAAGCCCCCGCGCGGCGCAGTCGAAGTCTTCACGGCGCGGGTTCGCCGGGTCAACGTGGCACTTCATGCAGCCTGTGCAGACAAAATCTTCCGAGCCGTCGTCAGACTTGCACGGAGTGCCTACCTGGGTGATGCGGAGATTTGGGGCCAGCCTGAGCGCTGTCTTGAGTTCACCGTAGCGGTTGGAGCACTTGAGAAACTGTATGATATGCACTTTCAGCCCCCTGCCGACAGCGCGAAGGGCCAGGCCGAGCGCTGCAGTTGTCTTGCCTTTGCCATCTCCATCGTAGACCTGCAGCAGAGATGTTTTGAGTCTCATCATCATCCCATACACAAAGAAGGCCCGGTTAATCCGGGCCTGAATATTCACGTGTTACGGTTCAGCTACTTGTCTTCTTCATCATTACCCTCGCCGGCGCCTTCGTCTTCAGTATCTTCGTCTTCGTCCTTTTCCCACCTGTGGTCAGGGGCCTCGATCTTGTCTATGTAGGCGCGGACCTCTTTGGCAACATCCGTGAGCACTCTTTCGGCAAATTTGTACATAACTTCTTTGGCCTTGGGGGTTGACCATTTCCAGTTGAGCCGGTCTATATCCTCGTGACTGAGCTTAACCTTCCTGTCCTCAACCCACGGCACCGGCACATCCAGCAGGTCCGCCTCGGGCTCGGATATTCGGGGCTGGTGGTCGGGCGCATAAGCTTTGTCAAGGTCTGCGTAATCGTTCTTGCTGGACGGGATTACCTCATAGGTCTTGGCGTCCTTGCGGAACATGTCAATGGCCCATACAAGGGAGTACTCGGTCAGGTTACAGTCATGGCCATAGTGTATTTCGCCCTGCTGCACGTGCCCGAACGCTGCCACATCCTTCTGGCAGTTGGGACAGTACCTTGTGAAGCCGTGGTCGTGGCCGGGGCCCATTTCTTCCTTGCAGATAGGGCACCACTTGGTCACGCCAGCCTCGTAATCGTCAGGCACGATTTCGCGCTTGGCCTCGCGAGAGAACTTGGTTTTCTTGAGTATGTGGTTCGGCCCAACGTCGCAATTCTCCACATACGAGTAATGGGTATGAACCTCTTTACCGGACTCGTCCTTGTATGTTACGTGCCCGCCCGGGCCTTCCTTATTAGAGATTTCCGCCCGAGCGTCCTTGTCCCACTTGGTCTTGCCGCGGACATGCCCTGGCCCGATGTTGGTCTTGCCAACGGGGTCATACTTGGTTACAAACGGGGTGTGCATCTCAAGGGCGGCCACATCCCTGTTGTCCTTAAACTCCAGCTTGGTGCCTTCCCACTTCTTGAACTTGCCACCCACCGGAAGCGGCTTGCTTACCTGAGCCTTCTCCTTCAACTGGGCTTCGTAAGCCTCAACCGATTTGTTTGTAGGATCCCAGATGTCGTAGTCGGGCCGGGAAGTGCACGAGGCAAGAATAACAGGAATAACCGCAATGAGACCTAAGGTCAGCGCCTTACTGAACATGCTGCTTCTCCTTTCGGGTTCTCACATCTTAAGGATATTGTAGGCCCTTCTTTGGGCTTGTCAAGAAAAATCCGCCCTGCATGAGCCCGTTTAACTATTTTTGGCATGCCCGAAACGGGGTTTTGCCGGGGAGGAAACGCGGCCGAGGCTCATTTTGTTAGGGGCTTCAAGTCAATAGTGTTGCATCCATGATTGCAGAAATGATAACATAAGCGGGAGCGATTCACTGGAGGAAAACAATGTCACTTATTCACGCAGCAGATGCAGGGAGTGTGGCGAAGATATGTGAGAACTTTGTCGGCCTCGAGGTTGAGCAAGCGCGGGCACATGATGTGGTACTGGGTATCTCCGGCGGGGTTGACTCTGCGGTAGCAGTATACATTTGCACCCGCGCACTGGGGCCTGACAGGGTCAGGGGGCTTCTTATGCCATACAAAACCTCCTCGCCCGACTCGCTTGAGCATGGCAAACTTGTCGTTTCAGAACTCTCAATAAACAGCGAGACAATTGACATAACCCCCATGATAGATGCGTACTTCGGCGCCCGGCCGGACGTGGACAAGATACGCCTGGGCAACAAAATGGCTAGGGAGCGCATGTCTATCCTGTTTGACTTTTCGAAGAAGCTGAACGCGCTGGTTGTGGGTACAGGCAACAAGACCGAGTTCCTGCTCGGCTACTTCACCATTTTCGGCGACGGCGGCTACTCGATAAATCCCATAGGTGACCTGTACAAGACCGAAGTCTGGGAACTCGCGAAATACCTTGGCGTACCGGATGTAATAATCAACAAGGAACCCAGCGCAGACCTGTGGGCAGGGCAGACTGACGAGGGAGAACTCGGGGTCACATACGAAGAGGCAGACAGGATTTTATGGCAACTGATGGAAGAGGAAATCCCTGTTTCAGAGGTTGTCAAGAACTTCGACTACCAGCTCGTAGCAAGGATTGCAGGCCTTATGGAGCATACGGCGTTCAAACGCCGGATGCCCCGTATCTGCCAGGTCAAAAAACTGCTCAAGGAGAAAAATGCCCGGCAGCCTTAGAGACTCATTCTGTTAGAGGCTTTTGCCTTCTACCCTTGCAGGAACGGGTTGTGGGTGCGTTCAATACCGATTGTTGTGCTGGGCCCGTGGCCAGGGTAAACAATTGTATCATCAGGCAGGCAGAGGAGCTTCTGCTTTATTCCCGAAACCAGTTTCTCGTAGCTTCCGCCGGGAAAGTCAGTCCTTCCTATGGAGTAAGCAAACAGGGCATCACCGCTGAAGGCAACTGTCTTGCCGCCAGAGTCTTTTGTTATCAGTGCGATACCGCCCGGCGAGTGTCCCGGGATATGGACAACCTCGAAATCAAGCGAGCCGACCTCGATATGGTCGCCCTCGGACAGGGTGCGGTCAGCCGGGGGAGAGGTTATGGCGCGGCCGACAAAGGTGGAGAGGTTCGAAGACGGATTTGTGAGCATCCCGGCATCGGCCTCGTGGATAAGCAACTCGGCGCCGGGGTAGGCTGCCTTGAGCTCCGCGTTCGCCCACATGTGGTCTATGTGCCCGTGGGTGTTGATGATGTAAATGGGATGGTAGCCATTTTTCTCGATTCGTGCAATTATGTCAGGCCCATCGCCGCCCGGGTCAATAACAGCAATATCATTGGATTGGCCGTCTCCTGCAAGGTAGCAGTTGGCCTGAATCTCGCCCACCACCATAGCTTCAGTCAGCATGCAAGTTCCTTTCTCCAAGTCGCAGTGCTATCGCATGGATTATATGCACGCCGGGTCAAACGGTCAAGCAGAATCGCCCAAAGCGCTGTCTGTAAAAGCCGTTGCGGCGATGTGCAGGCAGACTTTTTGAAAATTTGCTTGACTTTGAGCGCCGCTGACATATACTCACTTGAAAGTTCACGCGTGAAGAAAACGGGGGCATGGACCTTGCCATGGGAGATTCCCACGAAGATTTCGTGAAATCCCTCACCTCTGAAGAAAGACTGCTTATCACGCTGAGAGACGAGCTGTACTCAGGTTCATGGGAGAACCTGAAGCAGGACCTGCTGGACCGTCTTCACGGTAAGCCGTATATATTTAAGCTTTCCACCCGCATAGAAGAGGACTTGAAGCGTATTGACAAGCTTGAGCGCTACGAGCAAGAGCACGGCATAAACCTTGCCAGCTACGTGGGAAAGGAGAACGAATGAAACTCTGGATTACAGGATGTTTCCTGGCGTTGGTGACTGTGGTCCTTGTCGGCTGTATCGTGGGCGGGCTGATTGAACGGCCAATTCCCGGCGGACCGGGCAGGCCGGAGCTTCCACCCGACAAGCTTGACGCAATGGGATTCAAGCTGTACTGGGATTCGCACCTGCGTGACCGCGAAATCGCCAATATGTGGTTGCTCAACTACAACGTTTACGCTGAAACCAAAGGCCACCTGCTTTTCAAGATAGACGGCAAGAGCGGCTTTGTCGACTGGGTCTACGACATGGGTTTTGCGACTGAAGGAAAACCCTACATATTCGCTTACGATGAAAAGGACAGAGAAATCCTCAACAAATTCAACGAGATATTTATAATAGCGGGCAATTATATGTACTGCGTAGATGAGGATGTGGGTTTCGAGGTGTGGAAGGCGTACCTGCGGCACACTCCCTCAAGCCCGCCGTTTGCCTCATCGTCCCATTACTATTACGGCTCCTGGGACAACAGGCTGCGTGCCTTTAACAAGGAATCGAAGCTGGTTGATTGGGACCAGGTTACTAGAGGCGACATAGTTGCAGGCGGCATAGAGAAAGTTCCTGCAATATTCTTCATGTCCGGCGACGGCACGGTCTACTGCACCGATGCCTCACGCGGTACTGTCAACTGGGAGTTCAAAAGCCAGGGCCCGTTCAGCGCAACCCCGTTCTTTTACAAGAATCGTCTCTATGTAGGCTGCAAGGACTTTAATATCTACGCCCTGCGCACAACAGACGGCACGATGGACTGGCGCTTCCCCTGCGAGGCAGAGGTGGTTGATACCCCGGTGGCGGTTGACGATGCGGTTTACTGCAGGGCCCGCAATAACTGGTTCTACGCTATCGACAGGAGGAAAGGCAAGGAAAAGTGGCGCCTTTACAATGGTGCCAAGCTTCTGCTTGCCGGCAGAAAGCACGCTTATGTCCTGACATCTGCAAAGGAGATTGCCTGCGTTGACAGAAAGGATGGCAAGGTGCTGTGGAAGAGGCCATTCAAGAATATGGATTTCTTCCTGATAAACCATGCCGACGCGCGGACCATAAAGAAGGACATTTCCGACTACCTGATTTACCTCGGCCACAAAAACGCATGGTTCTTCTGCATCAGGGAAAAGGACCCATTCTAAAACACAAGACGCCCCTTTAAGTCAGGAGATGCGATGAGAGGAAAAGTGCTCTTCCTTGTAATGTTCGTGTTAATCTGTGCTGCAGGTTGTTATCTTCCCTTGAAAGAACCTGAAGGTTACTCCACCGAGCTGCGCCAGCCCCAGTTTCAGGATATCCAAATCCCCTTCAAGGGCGGCTACGAGTACCTTGAATCAATGTCGTTTACGTACGTATCGCCTGCCTCGGATTCTCTGAGAGTGGCTGAGCTGAAGATAATAGGCGACACCCGCGTGGATGAGATGGTGCGATTCTACAAGAGCCAAATGGCGATACACGACTTCGAGCTCAAGAAGGAACTCCAGTCGGAGCACGTCCACAAGACAGTTCTCACCTTCAAGAAGGTTGGAGAGAACGAGGAATGTATACTTGAAATCTGGCGCGACGGGACCCGCATCCATGTCAAGATTAACTTGAGGCCCGTATAGAAAGCCGGCAGCCTGAGCGCTCAGAAGCTCAGCGATACTCCCGCAAACAGTCCCTGCATATTGCTGTGGAAATTGTACTCGTAATCATCATCCTTGACATCCACCAGCAGATTTACAGACCTGTAACCACCGACTATCGCAAACATGGGAGTTATGCGGAGCTCAATGTAGGCGTTGAAATCAGTATAGCCGGTAAGCTTGAGATTATAGTCTGAAAGCTGGATGTTCATCCCCGCCAGCTCGCCTCCAAAGCTTATGTAGGGGCTTATGTTGAACCTGATTCCTGCACCCACGTAAGGCATGGGGGCGTGCAGCACTTTATCCGCCGGCGGGATGATGCCTGAAGTGTCAATAAGCGATACCTCATGGCGCTGGTACCGTATCCCGGCCAACGGATACAGGTCGAGCTTCTTCTGCCCGAGCAGGTCAAGGAAAACCCTCATGTCGTAGTTGTCCGTAACGAGTTGAGACTCAACCTCCGTGCTCAACGTGTACTTTATGCCATTGAAATTTATGTCTTGCGCCATGACTTTTTTGCCAAGATACGTATTGCGCCAGAACTCCATACGAAAACCGAACCGCGAATAAGAAAGAACAACCGGAATCACCGTCTCCTTGTGTACGTCCATGCCAAGCATATCAAAGAGTTCGAGTCTGGTGCCGGGGTTGGCGGGGACTAAAAGGTCTGTCACCTTTACCTCGGCGGTCAGTTCGTTGAACCAGTAGTCACCCCGAAGCTGGAGCTTCTCCTCGGAAGCCATACTCACGCCCTGCGCCATAGCATTGTCGGCAAAGCACACGAAAGAAAACACAATTGCTGCCAGCGAAAACAATGTCAAGCATCTCATGTCCGAACCTCCCAAACAGTTTTCCTAATAACATTTTACGCGGTGACCCGCCGATTATTCAATTTATAATTTCCACGTTACTTAAATTTATCGGCGAAATAATCCGTCTGTTCCAAAGAAAAATTATGTTCCATAAGCCAGCCCGGGCCCTGTGGCACGTCACATTCCCGCAAGCCACTTGGGATAGGCCACAAATATAAAGTGCTTTATTTGCGACTGGTAGAACAGGACAAGCACCGCCGCGGTTGCAAGGAAGGGGCCAAACGGAATATGGGGGTCTTTCCGGCCCGCGATTATCATAAGGCCCACGCCTACTACCGCACCTATGACACTGCCTGTAAAGAACGTAATCAACACGCCCTGCCAGCCAAGAATCCCACCTATCATCCCCATCAACTTCACATCACCGAACCCCATCGCCTCTTTCCGGAAAACAGCCTTGCCTGCAACCCCAACACCATAAGTAACGCCTGCGCCAACAGCGATTCCAAGCGCAGACGAGGCCGCTGCCAGGCCGCGGTCAGACCAGGAAAACGGGGTCGAAACCTGCCATTCCCAACCCAGCCAGTTCAGAAGCTGTACAAACCCCCCGAGGTGTAACGCGGGTGCCGCAAAGCTCAAAATAGGCGCAAGCAATATCCCGGGCTTGTCAATTACGTCCGGAATTATCCGCAGGGCTATGTCAATAAAGGTAATTATCACAAGGGCAAGACAGAAGGCGCACGAAATGGCGAAGATAACCCACTGACCGGAGAGCGCAAAGTGGTAAGCGCCCAAACCGAACAGAAAGGCAACTATCCCTTCAACCAGCGGGTACTGCGGAGAAATACTCGCCTTGCAGTGGCGGCACCTGCCCAGCAGCAAAACGTAGCTTACAAGCGGCAGGTTATCGTACCATGCAATGGTCTCCTTGCACCTGGGGCAGAAGCTCAACCTGGGGTTGTTGATAGAAAGCCCTTCGCGCGGCAGCCTGTATATGACCACGTTGGCAAAACTGCCCAGGGCGGCGCCGAACGCCGCAGCTGCTACTAAGATAAAATAGTCCATAGATGCTACTTTTTCGCCTTGAGGCGAAAGCTGACACGGCTCCCGCGGCCGCTTCGCACAGTGGTTTTCTTGGTGCCTTCGCTAAGGCCGCTCTTGGTCGCCTTAAGCTCGTAGCTGCCGGGTATCAGGTCTTTTATCTCAAACTTGCCATCTGCACCGCTGGTGGCGGTTACCTTGCGCTGCCCTTCAGGTTTCTTTGTCATGGTTATCTTGGCGCTGCCAACCGGCTTGTTGTCAGTACCGGTAACCTTCCCGCTTATCCAGCCCGGCTTGCCGTAAAGCACTTGAGCCGGCAGGCGTATCGTGTGCACCACTTTCTTCTTTGCCGAAACCTTGAGGGGGTCGCTGCGGTATATCTCCCCGCGGCCCTTGATTACCGTCAGCACGTAGTCTCCGGGAATTAGGCCGCCAAGCAAAAACTTGCCTCTCTTGTCCAGCGTCACAGTATGCTGAATTTTCTTGTCCTCAACTCTAATGCAGCTCAGCACAAGCCCTTCAGGTGACCCGCCCGTTATGGCCACGGTGCCTGAGATGCTTCCAGCCACATCTGCGATAGGCTTCAGCTCGGCAACCAGATACATCCCCCGGCCTGCTTCCACTTTCAGGCCCTCGTAGACCTGAGGGAAATATTTCTCATGCGAAACCTCTATCTTGTAAGTTCCCGGCCAAAGACCCCTCATAAAGAACCCGCCATCGTAGTTGACACTTTCAGCCCCACGGCTTCTTGTCTTTGTGCCAATCCCGCTGGGGCCTGCGACAACTTCCACAACCGCCCCGCCGACCACCTCCTGGCCGGCGCTGAGCACGATACCGTAAATAACGCCGGTGGATGCTGTATCCTGCGCCCAGACGAACGTAATGACTGCTGCTACACACACGGCAGACACCAGTAGAAACTTCACTTGCGCCTCCTCAAAAACCCCATCGCCGCACCCAGCCGAAGTATTTCTTTACATCAGTCTTGGAAGGATTTCTCGGAGCCTTGCCTTCCGCTACCTGGCTTTTTTCCCCAGTCGCAATCGTGACCGCACCCGCTTCGTTAAACAGGCTCACCTCGCCGGACTCAACCGCGACAGTCGTCCTGCCGCCGCCTGCATGCTCCACAACGAAAGATGCCTTCTTGCCGTAAACCTTCGCGATGAAGGTATCTACCTGCACGTCGGTGTCAGGAGAAGAAACGTAGAGGCGTCCTTCCTCCAGAACCAGCTTGCCGCCGTCGTGGTAATGCGACATGTCCACAGCAGTGTCCTGGCCAAGGACAAAGTTTCTCCCGCCGTCCAGTTTCAGCACACCCCCGCCGTCTGTCCTCGCGCTTGCCCCCCGTGGCACTTTTTCCCCCATACTTGCAGATAAGAAAGATTTGCTCCTGAAACAACACAGTTCAAACCCGCTTTCAACCCTGCCAACCCTGCCTATCCCCGGTATTCCTTGCTCCGATGAGCTCATTAGCAGTGTTAGAAGGACAACTATCAACGCCCCAAGACCCGCGGCGGCGGCTATCAGGCCTTTCGATATGCCTTTGCTAATCTCCGCAAGGTCCGCCTGCGCCAGCCTCTCCGCTACTATGGCGGTGAAACCGTCGCTGAGCCTCTCGGCAAGCAGCGTCTTGGCCAGAAGCCTGTCCGCACCCGCCATAGCGTTGAACCTGCGCCTGCACGCCGGGCATTCCCTCGCATGTGCGCGCGCCGCCTGCGTCTCCTGCTCCGAGGTAACCCGGTCAATCTGCCGGGATATCACTCTTGTGCACTCTTTGCATTCCATAGGCGTCTTTCCACAGACCCGGTCCCGCTCATAAACGCGATGGGAAAAGCGGCTCCACCACTTCGGCAAGCTGTTCGCGCGCTCCCGCGATGAGCTTGTCCGTGTCGCCCGCCTCGGCCGTCATGGCGGATGCGATATTCCCGTAGTCCGAACTATAAAGGTGTCGCAGGCAAAGCGCCTCACGCGCCTCGTCCGAGAGCGCGCCGAAGGCTGCCAGAACAAGCTCGTTCTTCATTCCCGGGGCCAGGCTGTCGCTCTCGGCCAAAACCCTTTGCACCTTGTTCTTCGCTTCTTCAAACGTGAAAGAACCCCGGCGCGCGCCGCCCCTTTGCTTCACCGCGGCCGACCTTACAATACTTGCAAGCCACGGCGCTATGGGCGCAGCATCCGGCAATGCGGCAAGCTCCCTGGCAGCCTCCACAAGCCCGTTCGTCGCCGCCTGCTGGGCCATATCCTTCCTGCCCGTGCGAGCGTAAGCCACAGCCAGGGCAAGCCCGGAATACTTGCGCAACAACTCCCTGTATGCCCCTTTACTTCCCGCTCTTGCCTGGCTTATTATGTCGGAGTCTTCCAAACACCTGTCCCCTTCCTGCGATGCAGACGGCGATTATATCCTGTATGCACCGCTGTTCAAGGAAAAAGGCAACCCTGCGCCCAATGCTCATTATTGTATCATTGACTCCGCCGCGCTAAACCGTTAGCCTTGTGCGAGTTTTTGAACCCGGGCAAGCATGAAAAAGACAATTGACATAAGCAGGGCAGAGAAACCCTCCGAGATGCGCCGGACCATACTCACGCTTGTCTGGCCCGTCATCCTGCAGAACCTCCTGATTTCGCTCATGTTCCTCGTTGACTCAATCATGGTGGGCAGGCTCGGCGCGGTCGCGCTCTCCGCCTCCGGTGTCGCAGGCCCGCTGCTGTGGTCAATATCCATGCTGCTCATGGCGGCAGGCATAGGAACCATGGCCGCCGTCGCGCGCGCGGTGGGGGAGGGTGACAGCCGCAAGGCGCAGGCAAACGCCGCCACAGGCCTGCTTCTGGCACTCTTCGGCGGCATTGCAGTCTCCATCCTCGGCGTTGTCTTTGCATAGCAACTCATACGCGCAATCAAGGACCACTCCGAAGTTGTCTTCGAAGGCAAGTATTACTTCGGCATTGTCATAGGCGGTTTTGTCTTTGCCTTCCAGTCTATGGTAGCTGGCGCAATTCTGCGTGCCGCAGGCAATACGAAAACCCCCATGATTGCAGGCATTATCTCGAACGTCCTCAACATCGTCGGTAACTACGCGCTGATATTCGGCAAGTTCGGCTTCCCGGAGATGGGCCTCACAGGCGCAGGTCTTGCAACCGCAATCGCAAAGGTCGTCGAGTGCTTCCTGCTGCTCTCTTACCTCTTCTCGAAGCGGAGCACGGTCCGGCTCAGCCTGCGCAGCTTCCTCCTGATAACACGGGCCACCATAAAGAGGGTTGTCAAAATCGCCCTGCCTGCCGCGGTCGAGCCGCTCTTCGTCCACTCAGGCTTTATCCTGTTCACAAAAATAGTCGCCACCCTCGGCACAACCGCAATGGCGGCACACAGGATTGCTATCGGCATCGAGTCGCTGGGCTTCATGACCGCGGACGCGTTCTATGTAGTTGCCGCCGCCGTGGTAGGCCAGAGCCTCGGGGCGGGGCGGAAAGATACCGCGGAGTCGGGCACGCGTGAGTCTATGAGAATAGGAATACTCTTTCTCGGCCTCGCCGCAGTTATCTTCCTGATATTCCCCCGCTACATTGCCCGCATGTTTACCCCGGATACTACCCTCGTTGACGCGGCCGCATTGTGCCTGATGATTGCCGCCTTCGAGCAGCCCTTCATGGCGGCCGCGGGCGTCTACAAGGGCACGTTCCAGGGCGCAGGCGATACAAAGACCCCGGTCTACGTGGGCGCACTCGCCGTCTGGCTTATCCGTGTGCCTCTCACATACTTATTCGCCATAACCATGGGCCTGGGCCTGCGCGGCGCGTGGATTGTCACTTGCCTCGACTGGGCTGCCCGGGCACTCATCTTCGCACTCATCCACAAACGCGGCAAATGGAAACACATAAAAATCTGACCCTGATGCAAACGTGACTTCCGCCTGCGGGCATGTTTCAGAAGCACCACGCCAGCAGACATGGTGGAACTCAAGCCCCGGGTTTCATACCCGGGGAGATTTGCCCGCGCCGCTGCACCGCGGTTCTTCCTTGCCCGCCCCACCGCCAGCGCGTATAATTATAGCGGTTATGGGTTTCCCCGGATTTAAGGAGAGGTGACAGTTATGTATAAATTACTATTACTAACAGCATTTATTATATCTATTTTTGGAACGATGAGTTGTACTTCCAGAACCGAAGAGTATGAGGAAGTGGAAAGACTCGCTTCAGGAGGAAAACAAAATCTTCAAAAATTATATTTGATTGCTGCAAAATGTAAAAGTATTAGGTGTCCTGGTCCTCCAGGAGAGGCTATTCTTAAAATTGCAGAGATGGGCTCAGATGGTACGCCATACCTTTTATATCTTCTTGGCCCAAAGCCAGAAGAAGTCGAATTCGTAGATTATATATTTACTCATCTACTACATTATTCGATGGAAAAGGCAGGAGATGACCGTGCATTGCTGGCGTTGATATACATTACTATCGATTTTTTTGATAGGAAGTATCTATTATCTAAAAACAGCATTATCGGTTTTTATGATTATTTACAATTATATGAAAAAGCCAAGATACGTGATGGATACTTACCGGATATCGTGCTCTGGTGGCTTAAAAATAAAGATAAGTATCCTGACCAGATTCTGCCAAAGCAGTGGCCTAAATCGATGGTTTTGAAAACACTTATTGCAGAAATTGAAAAATATCCCAAGATTGCCAATGAGAATAGAGACCTCATCAATAAGACCCTGACAGAAATAGCGGAGTTAGAAAAAGCTGAGAAGTCTAAATAAACATATCGGCAACAGGGTCCAGAGTGAAATCGAGCAGACCACAACACTGAAGTACTACTACGACGGCGCCGATTGCGTAGGTGATTACGACGGCATTTTGACGAGAAAAATCTCTCGGTGGTTCCAAAGATTTCCCGAAAATCTTTCAGATTCAGCGCAAGAATGAGTCCCTTTTTACGTCTATAGTAAAACAGGCAATAGGCATTAGCCAGGAGCCAATAGGGGGCGACAGAGTCGCATATTTAGCGGCGCTGCTTGCAGCGCGTGTAATTCAAATGTTGAAGTCCAACGGTGGGAAAGCTCAAATGACAAAGCCCAAATTTCAAATGAAATCCAAAGCTCAAATGACAAATAACAAGAATATCCTCTGCGTTGCTCCGCGCTGCTCTGCGGCTCTGCGGTTCAATTTGCACGTAACTTACTGCAGGATAAGATGTTACACACACCCACACTTCGCGTTTCGACGCAACCTGCTTATCTGATAAGAGGTTGTGTCAATTCTCAATTCACGCTGAACCACGCAAATGTAGCTGAGACCCCCGCGAAATCTGTAAATAGATGCCGTAAGTCGTTGGCGCATAAGGAACTCTATTTACAGACGGGTTTTACAGACCTCGCAAGCAGCTTGCGGATAGAGTTGACAGGTTGCGGAAGCGGGAGTATACTGATACCTGCAAAGGCTCTATGGTTTGGGAGGTTCTGATGGCTGTCAATTTCAACATGGAAGAGTTCAGGAAGTCCCTGCAGGAGCAGTTCGACTACCTGCTGCGAAACGAGTCCATGCCCATCATGCAGGATTCGCTTAACGAGCTTGTCCGAGAGAGGCTGCATGAGCTTGCCGAGCGCGAGCTTAACGCAATGGGCGAGCAGTGTGAGGACAGCTTCTCCGATGCGGTCAAGGCGCTGGCAGAGGTGCCGATACACCTTACCAACCTCGATATTGACCACAGGCTGCTTGTGAAGGAAGTGCTCAAGAAAGAAATGAAAAAGATGCTCAAGGACTTTGTTGATGAAAACCTTGGATAAAACGCAGGCTGGACACAGCGCGCCATGGCGAAGCGCAGCCTTTATCTACCCTTACAGGCGCGAAGTCCCGATGTACAGCTTCTTCCCGCCCGTGGGGCTGGAGTACGTGGCATCCTGCGCCTCGGAGGTCGTGCCCCGTGTCGAAATCTTCGACCTTCGCTACGAGCGCAATTCTCTGCCTTCCCTGAGCATCTTTGACGCTGTCTGCGTGAGTATCAACTGGAAATACGAGTATGAGGAGGTCTGCAGGTTTATCGAAAATCTTCCCGGCACCAGCCCGGTCATAGTCGGCGGCCGGACTGCAGGCGAGCGCGCATCGGAAATACTCACCGCGCTCCCCCGCGTAAGCGCCGTGGTGTGCGGCGACGGCCATGATGCGGTCCGGGAGCTTGCCGCGGGAATGCCTTACGAAAGAATCGCCGGGCTTCTCTGGCGCTCGAACGGCCGGCTTGTAAGCAACCCTGGCAGGGGCCACAGCTCGATAACACAATTGCGCTATCCCGACCGCTCGCTCAGGAGGCAGAACTACACGGTCGCGCTTGAGGGAAAGAGCTTCGGCATTCCGTTCGACGTTATAATGACCTCGTGGGGCTGCCCGTTCAGGTGCAAGTTCTGCGCGCTCCGGCTCGACGCTTACGGGCGCAGGCGGCCCTGGAGCGCCCGCTCGCCCGAGTCCGTCGTCGAGGAGCTTTCGCAGGTGAAGTCCAGGTGGGTCGGGATTATTGACGAAAACTTCTTCGTGGACATCGGCAGGGCGGAAAAGATTTGCGACCTTATTATCAAGGAGAGGGTCCGCAAAGTGATAGGCGTGCAGGCTAGGGTATCAGTAACCAGATACCCGGGCCTGCTCAGGAAGATGTGGCGTGCAGGCTTCAGAGTCCTTTCATTCGGCATTGAGAGCGCGCACGACAGCTCGCTCGAGTTGATGGATAAGAGAATAACGGTAAGCGAGATACAGTCGGCTTTCCGCACGCTGAAGGACTTCGCCTTTCTGACAAACGGCTATTTCATTGTGGGAAACATTGGCGAGACGAAGAGCGAGATTCTCGATATCCTGCCGTTTGCCCGCTCGCTCGGCCTGGACTTCATGACGCTTAACATCCTGCACATGGAGGAGAACTCGGGCCTTGCGGAACTCGTGGAGTCGCACCCCGGCTACAGGGTTGCGCGGGACGGGACAATTTACTCCGACCACTGCCCGGGAGGAGAACTCCGGGAGGTCAGAAAGGCGATGGACAGGAAGTTCTACTCGCCGCTCCACGTTTTGGAGACTTTCAGGAGAGCCTTTGCTGCCGGGCTCCTGGACTTTGGGCAGCTTGTGCGGGCCGCGCCGCCCGCCCTGGCTTATAGCGTAAGGAAGATTGCAAAAAAGGCGCGGAAAAGAAGCTTTAGAAACCGCCGGCGGCTTCAGAAGTTGCGCACCATTCACGCGCAACAGGAGAGCTCTTAGGCGATTATCGGCTCGACTTCCTTCTTGATGCCGGGGCGGCGATAGTCAGGCAGGAGTATGGGTGAAAAATGCGTTTTCTCAATACCCGCATCCTGGAGTTCTTTGTGGTAGCGCTTGAGGTGCTCCAGCGTGAGCGCGCCGGGCTCAACGGCGCCTGCACTCTCGGCTGCGTGGGTCCCGGACCTGCGGCCGAAGACAAGGATGTCGAGGAGGGAATTGCCCATAAGGCGGTTGCGGCCATGAACACCACCGGTAGGCTCGCCGGCAACGTAAAGGTTCTTCACACCTTCCGCACGGCCCCACTCGTCTATCTTGACGCCGCCGTTCTGGTAGTGCTGGGTGGGATAGACAAGAATCGGTTCCCTGGTCATGTTGATTCCGAAACGGGTGTACTGGCGGTACATCGCGGGAAGCTGCTTCTGGATTGTTCCCTCGCCGTGAATGATTTCTATGACCGGCGAGTCGAGCCATATGCCTTTTTGTCCCGAAGGGGTGGTAATACCGCGGTTGCGGCCGTAGCACTCGCGTATGAGGCCTGCTGCGTTCACGTCCCGCGTCTCGAGCTCGTAGATGTAGCGGTTGCCCTCGTCGTTCACAAGGTGGGCACCGAGCCCGCGCACCTTTTCGGTAACAAGCAGCCCCACTATCTGCTCGGGATATGCTGCGCCGGTCGGGTGGTACTGTATGGTGTCCATAAACACAACAGGCGCACCGGCCCGATATGCGAGAACCAGGCCATCGCCTGTCGCACCGTAGTGGTTGGTGGTAGGGAAGCCCTGAACGTGAAGCCTTCCGCTTCCGCCTGTCGCGATGATTGTCGCTTTGGCGCGAACCACGAGAATCTCTTCCGTCTCCAGATTGTAGAGCAGCGCACCGGTAACTGTATCGCCCGATGTCAGGAGCTCGACAGCAGGCGCGAACTCGATAACGGTGACGTGCCGGTTGCGGACCTCGTCGCGTAGCGTCTTCATTATCTCCCCGCCGGAGTAGTCGCGCGCCGAGTGCATCCTTTTGCGGCTCGTGCCGCCGCCGTGGATAGTAACCATGGTGCCGTCCGGCTCTTTATCCAGCATCGTGCCCAGGTCCTCGAGCCACTTGATGACGCCGGGTGCATCAGTTGTGAGGGCGTGGACAAGCTTCGGGTTATTGGCAAAGCGCCCGCCGCCCATGACGTCGAGGTAGTGTATCGCGGGGGAGTCGTGCGGCTTGTCCGCAGCCTGGATGCCGCCCTGGGCCATGTTCGTGTTCGCATCGCCCATGCGCAGCTTGGTTACAACAAGCACATCCGCGCCCTTTTCCTGAGCAAGAAGGGCTGCGGCGCATCCCGCGCCCCCTGCGCCTATGACGAGCACATCAACATCGTAGTCGGGCTGGCCGACCTCGTAGTTATCGGGGTTGACAAGCGAGTAAGCCTCGAAAACATCGGCGAACTCATGGGGAGTCTTTTCTCCCTTGCTTGGACCGATTTTCAGTTCACGCTGCGTGCCTTTCTTGTAGTCGGGGTGGAACTCTTCAAGCAGGGGTTTCTTCTCGTCCTCCGACATAAGAGGTATCTCTTGCTGGAGGCGCTCCTGCCGGGTTGACTCAAGGCGCTTGATAGAGTCTTGCATCTGGGGACTGTAGGCTCCCATTTGGCCTCCTGTTACTTCGGCTCCATGTCTCTGTTGCTGTAGAGTTCCTTAAGCTCTTCCTTGCTTGTATTCATGAGCTTTTCCATCTCTGCATCGAACTTGCCTTCCGCCATCTCCGCGACCCTGTCTGCAAGATGCGCGGCGGGTGGCGCGATATGCTTGGCGTAGAGCCTTCGCGCGAGAATGCCGACGTTGAACTGCGGAATCTCAGCAGGGCAGCGCGAGGCGCAAAGGCCGCACATTATGCAGTCGAAAGAGATGTCCGCGGCCTGAGCGATGTCGCCCCGCAGGGCGGCCTGCACGTAATCCATGACCTGTATATCCTGCGGGCAGGCCTTCGTACACGTGTTGCAGCTTACGCAGCGGTACACGACGGGGTAGTACTTGAGAATTGACTCTGCGGCCGGTTTCAGCTCGCCTACATCGTAGGTCTCCTTGTTGGCGGGATAAAAGGGAATGTGCGCGATATACATCCCGTCCTGCACGACTTCCTGGCAGGCGAGCGCAACATGCAGCTTGTAATCGTCTGGCATGCGGTAAACCGTCGCGCAGGCGCCGCAGAAACCGCCCCTGCACCCGCAGCCGCGGATGTACTTGTAGCCGGCATACTCGAACGCCTTCATTATGGTCAGCGAAGCCGGTACGCGGTACTTCTTACCCATAATGTAAATATCAACCATATCGTCGTTATTCTCAGCCATCTCTGCTTCCTGCCGTAGGTTAGATTTCAGCTACTTGCCGATTTCCTGGAACTCTTCCTCTCTGTAAACGGCGAGTGGCAGCTCGTCTGAAGCGTTGCTGCCGGGAACGTATCCGAACTCTTTCTGCGCGTTGTGCGCCACTGTGCGGAACACGTTGAAAACGTCAATATCGTTTGGACATGCGTCAGAGCAGAGGCCGCAGCCGACGCAGGAGAGGCCCATGTGGTTCATTCTCGTCAGGTGGAACAGGAGGGTGTTGGAGGGCATGCGGAGCGCCCCTTTGCGCAACGCGGCGCCCAGGTGCCTGCGGCCTTCCACCTCAAGGTTATCCGAGTCAAAGAAGCACTGCCTGCAGTAGCAGACAGGGCAGAGTGTCTTGCAGTTGTGGCAGTTGATGCAGTCCGCGAAGTAATTGAGGAGGTTTTCCCATCCCTTGATTTTATCCTGCGTCTGGGCGACAAGCTCTTGGAGCGCGGCCCCGCGCTTTTCCTTGAGTGCTTCAAGTGCAGCCTCGCGGCCCGCAGGTGCTGACTCTTCGCCCACGCCCGCTTTGGCAAGCGCCTCTTTGCCAGCTTCGGTTTTGCCTATCAGGAAAATCTCGCTCTTCGCGTCAGCGCCGATAAGAGCTACCTCTATGTCGGAGACGGGTGCAACGGGGTACTCGCAGACCTTGCAGGCCATACGGATATTTTCATCATCCGCATCAAGCACCGCTGTCGCACCTGTTTCGTTGGCGAGCTTCTTGTACTCGTCAAGCGAGTACGTGCCATAGCAGTCAATGCCGATTACGAGCAAGTTTTCCGTGGAAGCCTGTTTGAGCTTGACAAGCTCGACAAGGGCCCTTGCTTCACAGGGGCGCAGGACCGCAGCCACGGGCTCATCAAAGTGCTCCACCTTTGTCAAATCGCTGATGACCGTTGCCGCGTTCACAGGCATGAACGGCGCAAGCGGGGAACTTTTGTCAATTTCCTGCACGCTTGCGGCGAGGGCGTAGGTTGCCGAGCCTCCCGCGGTCGCACGGGCGCAGAGCACCGACTTGACCGCCCCGTTTTCAAGCAGCGCCTTGAGGAAGTCCTTAAACGCTGCATCCGGGGAATCCGTAACCTTGAGTTTAACTGACTCCGCCATTCTCTATCTCCCTGAAGCTTGCGACAGGTCTTTGGTCATGGGTGATGGGCCAAGTTTTTTGAGCTCGCCGGTGAAATTCGCCGCCGTCTCGGCGAATTTGCGGCCCTCGCTCGCGCTTATCCATTTAAGAGTAACGCGCTCCTTCTGAAGGCCCAGCGTGCCAAGCACCGAGTCAAGCAGGGCGAACCGGCGGCGTGCCTTGTAGTTGCCACTAACATAGTGGCAGTCGCCCGGGTGTCACCCGCCGACCAGGACGCCGTCAGCGCCATCCATGAGCGCTTTCAGCACGTAGACCGGGTCAACAGAGCTGGAGCACATCAGGCGAATGGGCCTGATATTGGACGGGTACCCGATTCTCGATGTACCAGCCAGGTCCGCGGCGGCGGATGTGCACCAGTTGCAGAAGAATCCGACAATCTTGGGCTCGAATTCAGCCATTAGCCATCTCCTGTGAATTACTGTGAAGTCAAGATTTCTATTGTTGAAAATACCTGCTTATCGGTCACAGCGGTAGACCTTGCCGCTGAGGCTGGGCAGACAGTCGCGCATGCGCCGCAGCCCACGCAAAGCTCCGCGTAGACCTTTGCTTTCTTCGTGTCAAGGTCAATTATGCGCGCATGCACGGGGCAGACGGAGACGCACAACTCGCAGCCGACGCACCAGCGCTCCGCGACAATAGACGTAAGGCTGCCTGAAATCAGCGTCTTTCTTGAGAGGAGCGCGGCCGCGCGCTGCGATGCCGCGTGGGCTGCCGTTATTGATTCATCCAGGGTCTGCGGGCCCTGGGCGAGGCCGCACACAAACACGCCGGCCCTGTCGGTTTCCACCGGGCGGAACCTGGAGTTGGCTTCCTTGAAGAAGCCGAACTTGTCAAGCTCGACGTCGAGGGTCTTCGCCAGGGCTGCGGAATCCGTGCAGACAGTGCCTGTTGAAAGAACAACCTTGTCTGCAGGAAGTTCGATTTCTTCCTCAAGAAGCGGGTCATAGACCTTCACCTTGAACTTGCGGCCGTGCGCGGAGACTTGCGGCGGCCTGTCCTTCCCGTAGCGCACGAATATGACACCCTTGTCGCGGGCCTCGTTGTACGAGAGTTCATGCAGTCCGTAGGTCATCACCTCGCGGCAAAGTATGAAGACCTCCGCCTCGGGATTGGCCTTCTTGGCGGAAAGAGCGTTCTTGACCGCTTTGGTGCAGCACGTCCTGCTGCAGTATGGCCGCTCTTCATTAAGCGTGCCGACACACTGAATCATAACAACACTGTCAAACTTCTTCTTTCCTTTGGAAAGCAGTACTTCGAACTCGCTCTGGGTAATTACCCCTTCGGGATAGCCGTCTGCGGAGTAGTCATACTCTTGTGCGCCGGTGGCGATTATGATAGCGCCGTGAGCGAACTCTTGCGGCCCCTGCGGCGTTTCAATAACGCTTATGAACCTGCCTGCCATACCTGCTGTGTTAAGAAGGATTGCCTGTGTGTGCTTGTGAATTTTTTTATGTTTATTAATTTTTTCGACAAGCTCCTTGAGGTAGTTATCCACGTTCTCGCCGTATTCGCCGGTGTGGATACTCTTCGCCAGGCCGCCGAACTCTTCCTCCCTGTTTACAAGGTGGACCTCGAACCCGAGTTCGCCCAGCGTTAATGCGGCCTCCATGGCGGATACGCCGCCTCCCATCACGAGGGCCGCAGGCGTAACCTCGGCCGAATCCCGAGTGCTGTCAACCGCATATGCAAGCCTGCCGAGAGCCGCCCTAACCATGCAGGGAACTGCGCCCGTAGAGAAGCGGGTATCCACGAACTCTACCTTGTTTGCCGCAAGGCCTAAGTTTACAAGTCTCTGCATGAAGACCGCTTCCCACGCCAGCGAAACAGGTGCGACGATGAGAACCCTGTCAACTTCTGCAAGCTGGCCGAGCTTTGAAATCACGGCCTCTGCGATTGCAGCGGGGCAATTGCCTTCAACTACCTCTACGTGTGCCGCGGCGCCCTCGAGGCTTGCCGCAAGCTTTTCCCTGTCTTCACCTGCGACAAATACCGCCGTGGCAGGCTGCTCCGGTGCGCGCAGCTCCGGCGGCCCGGCGGGAGGTTTCCTCGCCTTCCACAGGAGCCTGGCCGCCTCGAGTGCCGCAGCCTGCGACTGTGTAACCGTTGCAGCTATGTCTGCGGGACCGGCGAACGAGCCGGCTGCAAAAACGCCCGGCTTGCTCGTATGCACCTTGTTGAAGGCGTCTGTTTTGCAGAAACCCCACTCGTCGGTCTCGATGCCGACTGTTTCAGCAAGTTTTCTTGCCGGCTCAGGCTGCACCTGCCCGGTTGCAAGGACAACCATGCCGAAAGTCCTGGTGAAGTAATTTCCGGATTCGTCCTCGTAACTAATCTTGAGATTGTCAGAGCCGCCGTCTTCGACCGAGGCGATGCGGCAACGGACGAACTCGATGCCCGCCTCTTGCGCCTTGCCGTAATATTCCCACCACTGCTTGCCGAAGGCCCTCATGTCCATGTAGAAGACGCGGACTTCTATATCAGGGAGCAGCTCCTTCGCCATGATTGCCTCTTTCAGCGTGTACATACAGCAGGCGTAGGAGCAGTAGGGGCGTTCAGTGTCACGGCTCCCTACGCACGTGAGAAAGGCAACCGACGAGGGCGCATCGCCATCGGAAGGACGGGTGAGCCTGCCCGGGGTGAGGCCGCCCCCTGCGGTAATCCGCTCGAACTGGGTCGAGGTTACCACGTTCGGGAACCGGGCATAGCCGTAATTGGGCAGAAGCTCAGGTTTGAACTCTTCGAATCCGGGCGCAAGTATTATTGCGCCAACCTCAAGCCCGGCAGTCTCGCCGGCAAGCTCGAGGTCAACAGCGCCGGTCGGGCAGACCTTGATGCACTCGCCGCAGCGGGAGCAGGCTTCGGGGTCTATCGTGTAGGTGTTCGGATAGGCACCGGGGTAAAGTATGTATGCGGCCTTGCGATTTGCGAGCCCGCCCTGGAAAGCGTCAGGGACTTCCACAGGGCAGACATCTGCGCACTTGCCGCAGGATGTGCAGAGTTCAGGCTTCAGAAGGCGGGACTTTTCCCGGAGATTAACTGTGAACTTGCCCGCCTTGCCGGATACGGATTCGAGCTCCGAGTATGCGTGAAGTGTGAGGCCGGGGAAGGCGAGGACGCGGCGCATGCAGCGGTCCTGTGCGCCTTCCACTGTCAGGTGCGGCAGCGACTGGCACATTGTGCAGTCGTCGGTAGGGAACCACCTGTCGTGCTGCTGGAGCTTGCCGCCGATATTCGGAGCGCTCTCGACAAGGTGGACATCAAATCCCAGTTCCGCAAGGTCGCAGGCAGCCTTTATGCCGCCTATTCCGGCTCCTACAACAAGGACTGAATTCGATTCTTTCGGCATCTATGACCTCTACTGTCTGAATTACTCCATGAAAGGTGCAACCATTCTTATAATCTGTTTCGCGCTGAAGTTGGCGTGTTCGATAGCTCCGGACGGGCAGCCAGCCGCGCAGGCGCCGCAGCCTTCACAAAGCACGGGGTTTACAACAGCGACGTGGCGCGCTTCGTCGAGTTCCCGCGCGCCGTAGGGGCAGAGGTCCACGCAGACCCCGCAGCCGACGCAGAGTTCTTCATCCACCGTGGCGATAAGCGGGTCGCGCTCGAAAATGTCCTTCGAGAAGAGCTGCAGCACCTTGGAGGCTGCACCAGAGGCCTGGGAGACGGTTTCGGGTATGTCCTTGGGGCCCTGGGCCGCTCCCGCGATAAAGATGCCCGAAGTCAGCGTCTCAACCGGTCGCAGCTTGGGGTGTGCCTCGGCGAGCCAGTCATCCTGGTCCACCTGTATCTTGAGCATACTGGCAAGTGCTTTGGCATCAGGCTGGGGAACCATTGCCATCGCAAGTACCACCATATCAGCCGCTATCTCCACCTTCTTGCCGATAAGCGTGTCCATGCCCCAGACCATGACCTTGTCGCCCTGCTGAAAGACGCGCGAAACCTTGCCGCGAAGGTAAATAACCCGCTCTTCTTCGGTTGTGCGGTCGTAGAACTCCTCGTAACCCTTACCGGCGGTGCGCACGTCAATGTAGAAGACATAGGCCTGACCGTCGTGGACGTTGTGCTTGTAAAGCATGGCGTGCTTTGCAGTGTACATGCAGCATATCTTTGAGCAGTAGGGTTTGTGGAATTCCTTGTCTCTCGAGCCTGCACACTGGATAAAGACAACTTCTTTCGGCACAGTGCCATCAGATGGCCGCAGCACTTTGCCGCTTGTTGGGCCGGAAGCTGAAAGCAGCCGCTCGAAGGTCAAGCCGTCAATAACATCCGGGATTTCGCCGTAGCCGTACTCGCCGATGCGCTCTTTCGGGTCGAGCTCGTAACCTGTGGCGACGACAATTGCGCCAACTTTTTCTTCGACGGTTTCATCCTTCATTTCGAAGTCAATTGCGCCGGCGGTGCATGCCTCAACGCACTTGGGCGCCTTGCCGCACTTGCCGCGGGTAATCATCAGGCAATTGTCCGGGTCTATCGTTGCCTTAAGAGGCACCGCCTGCGGGAACATGATGTATGCGGCGCCGCGCTTCGAGAGCCCGCAGTTGAACTCGTCGGGAATCTTGTCTGCGAGGCGGCATTCCTGCGTACAAATGCCGCAACCTGTGCACTTGTTCCAGTCTATATATGCAGCCTTGCGCCTTATCTTCACATCGAAGTTTCCGACATAGCCGCCAATTTCTTCCATCTCGGAGTTGGTCATAAGTGTGATATTCGGGTGCTGGCCAGCCTCAACCATGCGCGGCGTCAAGATGCACTGGGAGCAGTCGAGGGTGGGGAAGGTCTCGGAAAGCTGGGCCATATGCCCGCCTATTGAGGGGCTTCTTTCAACCAGGATAACCTGATGCCCTGCATCTGCGATATCGAGCGCAGCCTGGATGCCTGCAATACCGCCGCCTATCACGAGCGCTTTCTTTGTGACAGGAACATTTATGGGCACAAGGTCCTGGTTTCGCGCAACCTTTTCCACAGCGGAAAGGGTTATCTTTACAGCCTTGGCTGTCGCATCTTCGGTGTCCTTGTGGACCCATGAGCACTGCTCGCGGATATTGGCGGACTCGTGCTGGTAGTAGTTGAGGCCGGCACGCTCTATCAGCTTTCGGAAGGTGTTCTGGTGCAGTGTGGGGGAGCATGCGGCGACTACAACGGCGTCCAGGTCGTGCTCTTCGATAGCTTTTCGAATCATTTCCTGGCCGGGGTCTGAGCACATGTAGACGTAGTTGGTGGCGTAGGCCACGGCCGGGTGTTTTTTGACATTCTCGACCACGACCTGAGGGTCAACTGTTGCTGCAATGTTGATACCGCAGTGACAGACAAACACGCCTATACGTTTCACCGCATCTCTCCAGCAATTACAAGTCTGTTTCCAATATCAGGCTCAGGAGGCAGGGGCTGCCTGCGTTTCAAACAACGGCCCCGGGTCAACAGAACTCTTTTCGAACCTGCACAGCGACCTATCCAGCCCGAAAGCCAACGCGAGCGGCTGTGTCAGGTACAGCACAGGCAAAGATTTCATGTCTCCGTGGCTTCTTTTTGCCATCTCCTGGCGGCTGTCGAGGTTGTAAAAGCACAGCGGGCACGAGGTAAGAATCGCCTGCGCGCCTGCCTGGACC
>CAYWBA010000002.1:29113-31916 GCA_964455955.1 uncultured Planctomycetota bacterium
TTTATTATCTGGTAAGTTCTCTCGGCGACCTGGGCCGGTTTGGTTACGGTCTGATACGAACCGCAGCACTCAAGTTTGAATGGGTAGTCAACAGGCTCAGCCCCCATCGCCTCAATAAGTTTTTCCATACTTTTGGGGTTCTCGATGTCGTCAAAACCGAGCGTTTCAGGCCGTGTAAGAAGGCAGCCGTAGTAAGGCGCGATTTTCATCCCTTCAAGCGGCTCTTTGACCCGCCCGGCAACCTTGTCGAATCCCACAACGTCGCGCATAAACTCAAGCAGGTTGTAAACCTTTACGTCGGGCACGTAGTCAGTCTCTTCATGGTTCATAAAGAGGTTAAGCTTGTCAAGCTTTTCCGGGTCCTCGCGAACCAGGTCATTTGCGCGCTTGAGCGTATTGTAGCACATCGAGCAGAGCGTAACAACGGAATCATAGCCAGCCTCTTTTACCCTCAGGAGATTGCGGACAGGGGCGGTTTGAAACATCAGGTTGTCGCTTGCCAGGCTGTAGACAGTCCCGCAGCAATTCCAGCGGGAAAGCTCCACAAGGTCAACGCCCATCTCGCGCAAGACAGCGATTGCCGTCTCCTCGAACCCCAGCGCCTGGTCCTTCAAAGTGCAGCCTGGATAATATGCAACTTCCATCACGCGGTAAACTTCCTGAACGCAGCCACCAGAGCTATCTGGGGCATATCTTCGTATATTTCTTTGGGTAGTTTGTCCAGACTAATGAAATCCTGGTTCCCTCTCAGGGAGAGAAGGCGAACCGCTTCCATAATCCTCGAGATATCAACTCCATGGGGGCACCTGACATCGCAGGTGAAGCAGGCTGCGCAGACCCAAGGCGCATTTGACGTGAGCACCGCAAGGTCACCTGTTTGGAGCATGTGGATTACCTGGTTGGGCGTGTAGTCCATGGCCTCAACCATGGGGCAGCCGGCCGAGCACCTGCCGCACTGGTAGCAGTTGTACATATTTTGCCCGCTGAGCTCTTCGACCTTCTCAAGCCGGACTTTCTCAAGGCCGCGTTTGCTCACCACGAGCTTCATTCAAATTCCTTTCTCGAGGCTTTTAACAGGATGGTGCCTACTTTGCCTCAATCCTGCTCTCAGGCTCGCCTGCGAACTCGAATCCCTGCTTGAAGGCTGTAAGATTCAGGTCCAGGAACCTTGAAGGCACAGTCTCGGCCACCACCTTTTCCATGGACTTCCGCGAGACTGCACCTGAGGCGGCGGTGAAGAAGCCGAGCATTACGACGTTTGCGACAATCTTGTTGCCGAGCTTCTCCGCGATAGCGGTAGCGGGGGCACTCCGCACATCTACGCCTTCCGGAATGCTGTGAGGCTCCACCAGGTCCGTGTCCACGATGAGGAGCCCGCCTGGTTTGAGCTGAACGATATACTTATTGTAGGCCGCTTGGGACATCGCCACAAGTATGTCAGCCGAGTCAACAAACGGGTAGCTCGCCCGGTTGTCCGAGATAATCACGCTTGAGCTGCATTCGCCTCCGCGGGCCTCAGGCCCGTACGACTGGCTGAACGTGGCTTGCCTCTTGTCGTGTATGGCGGCAGCTTTGCCAACCATATTGCCCAGGAGTATGATACCCTGGCCCCCGAAACCACAGAGCTTCACAGCAGTCTCTTTCATAACAACGCCACTCGCTTCCGTAGCCATATTTCTGCCTGCTCCTACCATCCCTCTCCCAAGGAGTGTCTCAGGTTTTTATGAACCATGTCGGTGAACGTTGGCTTTTCGACATCCCTGAACTTGCCGACAATTATTTCCGCCCCAGACTTGATAGCCGCCTTCTCCGGGTCTGCGCCGTGCCGGATTATCGCGTTGTCGTGATAGAACCTCATCATGTCAAGACCCGTGCCGAGGCGGTTTCTGCGCGCATATACGGTGGGGCAGGGCGCGACAAGTTCGATAAAGCAAAAGCCCTTTTTCGAAAACGCTTCCATAAAAGATTTCTTCAGCCTTCTAACATGAAGTGCGGTCCACCGCGCCACGTACACTGCACCGCTTGACATTGCAAGGTAGGGCAGGTTAAACGGCGGCTCAAAGCTGCCATAAGGCGTGGTTGAGCTGAAGCGCTTGATAGGGGTGGTAGGAGAGACCTGCCCTCCTGTCATGCCGTAGATAAAGTTGTTCACGCAGATAACGTTTATGTCAACATTGCGTCTTGCCGCGTGGATAAAGTGGTTCCCGCCAATAGCCACCATGTCCCCGTCACCGGAGAAGACGATGACTGTAAGCTCCGGATTGGCAAGCTTGAGCCCTGTAGCAAACGGTATGGCCCGGCCGTGGGTAGTGTGAAACGAGTCGAGATTAACATACCCGGCCACCCTGCCGGAGCAGCCGATGCCGCTTACAACAACGACCTTCTTGCGGTCCAGGCCGAGGTCGTTCAACGCCTGGCCGAGAGCATTGACGCCTATACCTATTCCGCATCCCGGGCACCAGATATGGGGTATGCGGTCCATTCGCAAGAGCGATTCAATCGGGTGGGTTATTTCTTCAGGCTTTTTGGCCTCCGGCTTCTTCTGCGTCTGGGTGGTCATTTTGCAGCCTTCCTTATCTTCTCCAGGATCTGCCCGGTTGTGGGTACGCCCCCACCCATGTGTTCCTGCAGGAGGACGTTGGCCTTTCCGCAGGCACAGCGTTCAACTTCGAGTACCATCTGGCCGTAGTTTATCTCAACCACGACAAAGCCTTTCACCTTTTTGGCAAGCTCACGTATGCGCTTCTCGCAGAATGGCCAGATTGTCTTGAGTCGCAAGAGGCCTGTTTTTATTCCTTCTTTG
>CAYWBA010000003.1:0-28301 GCA_964455955.1 uncultured Planctomycetota bacterium
ACCCTCATGCTGTTGGTGCCCCAGTTCCTTGTGAGCTTCCTCGTGGCCGGGGTTTATCTCGATGGTTTTTTTCAGGTGATATTCCGCTTTCTCAGGCAGGCCGTTTTGCCTGCACCACAGGGCCAGGTTATAGTGCGCGTCGGCGTCTTCAGGGCCGATTTTTTCAGCCTTTTCCCTGTACATGTCCTCTTTTGTCTGTTTCCTTTCAATCTTCTTTATTTGTGACCTGCGGAGAGTAATCTCGCCAGACTTGACTTTCACCGTCACACTGGAATCGGTCTCCTTAATAATCTTGCCCTCTATTCTTCTTCCATTCTTGAGATGGATAACGTCCGCACTCGCGAGTTCGCAAAAGAGGTACAATCCTATCCCCACTGTTAGGAGTACCCAAAATGTGGTTTTCATCTTTCGCTCCTGCCAGTCAATGATGCGGCCCGGCGGCTGCGTAATTACCAGAACGCTTGCCGGGCGGTTACTCTTGGTCCTTAAATACAGCCCCGCAATTGGAACACTGTCATCTCGTCTCAATCATCGCCACGCGCTGCATGTGCTATCTACTGCAATTATACACGCTGGCAGTGGTGCGGGCAAGGAGTATTTCGGTTGCGGGTGGATGTTCAGCAGGTTTGGAGGCATGGTGCTTCGTTCCGGGGGTATGAAACCCCCGGCTTGTTTCCGGCTGTGTGCAGCCGGGGATGATTGCGGCGGCGAGTAAGAGGCAGCAGGTAATGGTTCTTCGCATCGGAGCGCCTTACTCAAGCTTGAAGGTGTTTGCGATTGCCTCGAATTTGGGCTTGTATTTGGCGAATGTATTAGGCGTGGCGGTACAGATAATGACATATGCCCGCAGGTCCCTTACCAGCATATATGCCAATGCTTTGCTTTTTATGCCTTCCAGTTTGTGAGAAAAGGTAAACCACTTGGCATCGCGCTGGTTTATAGTCGCGTTGCCGCTTTTGAGCAGTTTGAAGTCCTTCAGCAGCGGGGGCGTGTTCTTCAGGGTGAGCTGGTAGTACTGTTTCAGGCTGACCGCCAGGGGCAGTTGTTCTATGCCGACCACAACGTTCTCGGCAAAGATGTCAGCCACGCCTTCCAGGGGGCTGAGGGCAAGGACCTCGGTTCCGGCCACCTTCTCTTTTTTCTTCCATGCCTTCGGGAACTCAATGGAGAAACCTTTAGCTTTGTTGTGATACCTCTCTGTTTTTCCCAGGAGCTTTTTTTGGCCGGCCTCTTCTTTTTGTAGTTTGGCTTTCTCTTCCTTGGTTATCCACTTGCCGTTGTGTTTGACAAGTCCGGTGGCTTTGGCGTACTCGTCAGGGGTCAGCCATTTTCCATCGTGCCACTGGTGCCCCAGCTCCTTGTGAGCTTTTGAGTGGTTGGGGTCTATTTCGAGTACTTTTTCAATCTCCTGTTTCATTTCTTCCTGGAGATTATTGTCCTTGCACCACATGGCAAGCTCAAAATGGCCTTTTGCATCTTTGGGGTCGAGTTTTTGCGCCCTTTCCTTGTATATGTCTTTTTTCGTCTTTTCCTTTTCAATCTTCTCTATTTGCCGCCTGCTTATGGTGAGCGTTCCGCCTTTGACTTCGATGGTTACGCTGGAATCGGTCTCTTCAATAATCTTCCCTTTCAGCTTCCGCCCGTTTTTAAGATGGATGGTGTCCGCGCCTGCAACCTGGCAGAAGATAAGCAGCCCGATTGCCGCCACCGCCAGTAGAAACAGTATCTTTCTCATCCCTCTCCTCCAGCGTGATAGTTTTTCAAACCGCTGTTACAATTATAAGGAGCATCAGTATGATTGCCAGTACTTTATACGTTTCAGGAGACAAAACACCCTTGTGTCAGCATGGCGCGGCATTTTTGGCGCACTATGTTAAAATGACCCTGCGCGGGGCGTTTTCGTAAGCTGCAACCACGCCGCCAAACATGTGCATAAGAGCCACATCTCTTTTCAGAGAAAGCGGTTAGGTCAACCGGGAGCCTGCATCAACGCACCCGGACGCGATTTGGCATGGTGATTGCTATAATGATAATTGGACCAGAAAAGTTGTGCTGTAAAGGAGGTGTAGTATGGCTATTATGCGGTACAGGGAGTGGAATCCCTTAAAGGAGATGGCGAATCTCTTTGACTGGCATCCTGCAAAGCTGTGGGACAGGGAGATGCCGGAGCTGCGGTTCCCCGCACTCGATGTTGAGGATGAGGGGGACTCCCTTGTGGTCAAGGCGGAGATACCGGGAATCAAGCCGGAGGATATGGACATAGAGCTGCACGGCGACCAGCTTGTCATCCGCGGCGAGAAGAGGGAGGAAAGGGAAGAGGAGGACAAGGAGAAGAAGTACTACTATAAGGAACGCTCTTTCGGCTCCTTCTCCCGGACAGTTGCGCTCGGCACGGAGATTGACCCGGAAAAGGTCAGGGCCGAGTACAAGGACGGGCTCCTGGTGGTGACTCTTTCGAAGAGCGAGGCCAGGAAGGCGAGGAAAATCGAGGTGCAGAAGAAGTAGCAGTACCAACTGGGTGGGACGGCAAAGCAAAAAGGTCTGCGGCAGGGCCGGTAGCACCGGCTGGCAAGACAACCTGCCGCAGGCCCGGGCTCAGTCCCTGCAGAGGATGAGGCCTTTCAGGACTTCGACCGCGGCGCCGCCGACCATCACGAAGAGCTTGCCGTGCTCTTTGTAAACCTCTACGTAGATGTGGCCGGGGCGGCCGAGAAGGTGACCCTGCTCTATGGCGAACTTGTAGCCGTCCGGGCCGGGGTCTATTACACCATGCCTGGCGAGGTATGCGCCAAGCGAGCCGGAAGCGGTGCCTGTGGCGGGGTCTTCCTCGATGCCGACCTGGGGGCAGAAGACGCGCTGGTGCACAAAGTTTTCCTTGTCAACCGTGTCGAAGCAGAAGACGCAGCAGGTCTCGAATTTCAGAGAGTGGCCCAGCTCTGCAAGGGAGTGTCTGTCCAGCCTGATTGATTCGAGAACCTTGCGGCCCGTCACCGGGACCTTGAGCGACCACAGGCCGGTCGAGACAAGCGCCAGCGGCAGGCCGGATTTTGTAATATGGGCAGCTCTTATTCCAAGTATCCTGGCAATTTGCCGGGGCTCGACCGCGGCCTTTCGGAACTTCGGACGCGCCTGCTCCATCATGACCCGCGTAAGCGTCTCGCCATCGTAATACATCTCAACCGGCAGTATCCCCGCCCTGGTTCGCTGGCTCGACGCGATGGTCTTCGCGCGCCGCTTGATATAGCCTGCAGAAGCGAGCGTCCAGAACGTCGCAACTGTCGCGTGCCCGCAGAGATTAACCTCCGTGTGCGGCGTGAAGAACCGGACCTCGTATTTTGCCTTCCTTGTCGGGTCTGGCCGCACAAAAGCAGTCTCGGAGACCGTCATCTCACGGGCAACCTTCTGCATCATTCCGTCAGACAGCCCGGAAGCTTCAAGCACCACCGCGGCCGGGTTGCCCCCGAACGGGTACTCCGTGAATGCATCCACGAACCGGATTTCCTTATACATAACACCTTCCTGCCTAATACGGGTGAATCCCCGCTGCGTCGCAGACAAAAAGGGCATCGGTCAGGCCGTAAGCCCCGAGGTTGGCATCCTCCTCTATCCGCTCCTTCATAAGGTCCAGGAGCCGCGTCTTGCGCTCGAAAGCTACAAGGAGGTCGCGGCACGGCACTGCAACAAAAAAGCTCTTTCCAAGATGTCCTCGAAGCGACTTGTGCAGGCCGGGGAGCAGAATTCTTGCAGCATCATAGCCGTCGTTGGCGTTTATCACCGCCGCTTTGCCGAAGCGGGTCACGGCAAGCTCGTACATGCCGGATTCAGTGGTGGCGTTCGCCAGGTTGTCGAGCGCGCGGGCGCGAACCTCATCAACACCGATGCCCCACAGCTCGAGGTCATCATCGCAGACGAACCGCATGCAGCCGGAAGCGCCATCGTCATAGACGAAGCAGACTGTCAGCTCGCCGCAGAAGTCCTGCCACGCCAGGGATTCAGACGCGCTTATGCCCTTGCCCAGTGGCCGCTGCATAAAGGCCCTGGGCTTCAGCACGGGAAACAGCTTCTCTCTGGCGGCCTCGAACCCCGGCATCTCCCAGTCCGCGATACTGAGCCCCATCAGGGCGCTGACAAACCCCTCAATCGCCCCGCCAGAGCGGCCCGGCCTGCTTATACAGGTGGTGAAGATGTTGCCGAGGTTAATCTTCCACCCGTTTGTAAGCCAGATATCAAAGCCTCGCACGCGGCCAACCCTAACGGATGGCAGGCTCCTTTCCAGCGCCTCAAGCACCTTTGTCCTGAAGAGGATTCTCGGCCCTCTGCCCTGCGCCTCGAGACGCAACTGCTCGTATTGCACTTGCAGCCCCTCGCTTTCGGGCCGGATTGCAGCACGCACCACAGCCTCGAAGGAGTCGAACTGCGCGCGCTCAGGCCCGATGCCGCCGACCACCAGCCCGCCTCCCTCGCGTTCCCAGCGGCCGCCGATATTGTTCACCACCATGCAGCCCAGAAATGCACCCACGCGGCCTACAACGTGCCTGTTGCGAAGCCAGAAGCCTTTCTCTCCACCCTGTCCTGAGACCCCCGTTTCGTCGCGGGGCAGGCGAGAAAGCATCCGGGCAAGCACATCGAGCGACTGCTCGCCGAGGTCCGGCTCTGTCCCGCGGTCGCGGAGAACCTCGCAGAAGGTGCTGATTTCGTGCTTGAGCGCAAGCGGGCACTGCGTGCCTGAGACGCAACCCGCCTCAAAGGGACACGCATTATCCCCACCGCCCTCGTGCCCGGAGCAGCGCTCCGCCTTGCCGTCGCTGTCCATCGCGATAATTCCTGCGGAAACCTGTCAGTCGCCCGGCGGTACTGCCTGAGAAGGGCCGAGCAGTTCGCGCAACATTCTCAATATGTTAAGCGCCTCAAGAGGTGTAGTCAAATCTATATCCACGCTGCGCAGCTTTTTTGCCACCTGCTCTCTGGGGTCAACAAACAGGGGCAACTGCTGCGCCCGGAGCCGCTCACCTTCCGGGAGCAGGCTCGGCATGTCGGAGGAATCGGCCGACTCGGCCTCTATATTCCCGAGAAGCTCCACCGCGCGTGAAATTACATCCCCCGGTATGCCGGCGAGGCGCGCCACGTGAATGCCGTAGGAGCGGTCTGAGGCGCCCTCCACTATCTTGTGAAGGAAGACAACCTCATCACCCCATTCCCGCACCGCGACGTTGAAGTTGCGAACGCCCTCGCAGGCGCGCGCAAGGTCTGTCAGCCTGTGGTAGTGCGTTGCAAAGAGGGTGCGCGCCCTCGTGTTTCCGGAGAGGAATTCCGCAACCGCCCAGGCGAGCGAAAGGCCGTCATAGGTGGATGTCCCGCGCCCGACCTCATCAAGGATAATCAGGCTGCGCTCCGTGGCGTTGTTGAGAATGTTGGCTGTCTCGTTCATCTCCACCATGAAGGTGGACTTCCCGCGCACCAGGTCGTCGGAGGCCCCAATCCGCGTGCATATGCGGTCCACAACGCCCAGGCGCATGGATGCGGCGGGCACAAACGACCCCATCTGCGCCATTATGACAAGCAGTGCCACCTGGCGTATGTAGGTTGATTTGCCCGCCATGTTCGGCCCCGTGATAACTGTCAGCCGGTTGTCTCCCGTGTCAAGCAGGGTGTCGTTGGGCACAAAATCGCCCCCGAGGTCCAGTACGGGATGGCGGCCATCCTTGATATCAAGCGTGAGCGAGTCATCCACCACGGGCTGGGCGTAGCGGCGCTCGGATGCGGTATGGGCGAAAGCGCAGAGCACATCGAGGCACGAGAGCAGCCAGGCGTCTTTCTGCAGCGCCGGGGTATGCTCCGCAACCTTCTCGCGTACCTCGCGGAAAAGCTCCTGTTCAAGCGCTACAGCCCTCTGCGAGGCGGTGAGCACTTTCTCTTCATGGGTTTTCAGCTCTTCTGTGATGTAACGCTCGGCGTTTTTGAGTGTCTGCTTGCGAACGTAGCCGGGCGGAACCTTGTCCTTGTAAGTGTTGGTGATTTCGATGTAGTAGCCGAAGACCCTGTTATAACCGACCTTCAGGCTTCTTATGCCTGTCCGTTCAATCTCGCTGGCCTGGTAGGCCCCAACCCAGCTGTGCCCCTCCTTCTTGAGGCTTAGAAGCTCGTCAAGCTCGGCGCTGTAGCCGGCCCGGATAACCCCGCCTTCGGCAAGCGTGGGCGGCGGATTGCTCCCAATCGCCTTCTCAACTGTCTGGCGCACCTCGTCGAGCGGGTCAAGCCCATCCAGGAGTTCAGACAAAAGGTCGCTGCGCGGCTCCGGCACAACCTTTGAGAGCTCCGGGATAAGCGCAAGTACCCTGGCTATGCCTACAAGGTCGCGGGGCGAGCACCTCCCGGAGGCTACGCGCGCCGCGAGGCGCGACAGGTCCGAGGTACGCCCTAAAGATGTGCGGAACTGTTCGCGCGCAAGGCTTTCTTCCTTGAGCTCGGCGACAGCTTCCAGCCGCCGGTTTATTTCGCCCGGCCCGGCAAGAGGTGCAAGCAGCCACGAGCGCAGGAGCCTGCTCCCCATCGCGGTCTTCGTCGAGTCTATTGCCGCCAGCAGTGAGCCTTCCCGCTCGCCGAGGCGTTGCGTTTCGGTAAGCTCGAGGCTGTGCACCGCGTTTGCATCAATAAGGAGGCAGTTCTCGCGCCTCACCGGCTTTATCGAGCGTATCTGGCCGAGTGCGCCTTTCTGGGTTTCATCCAGGTAGGCCAGGACAGCCCCGGCCGCGCCAACTCCGCGTGCGAAGTCCTCGACGCCGAAGCCCGCGAGGTTTGAGGTACCGAAATGGCTGGTGAGCGACCGGTATGCGCCTTCGCGCTCAAATTCCCAGTCCGGCCGCCGGGCAACAGGCAGGCTTCCGGCCACCGCCTCGACTTTCTCGAGGAACTCGGGGTATCGCTCCGGCACGCTTTCCGCAATCAGCATCTCGTTTGGCGATATGCGCCTCACCTCGCCGGGCACTTCGGAGAGCGGCACCTCGCAGACGAAGAACTCGCCGGTTGACAGGTCTGCCCAGGCAATGCCCGCCAGGGCCCGCCCGGGCGCAATGGCGAGCAGGTAGTTGTTCGCCGTTGAGTCAAGAAACTTTTCATCTGTATACGTGCCGGGAGTTATTACCCTCACAATGTCCCGGTCAACAAGCCCCTGCGCGGTCGCCGGGTCTTCCACCTGCTCGCATATCGCGACGTTGTGGCCCGCCTTTATGAGCCGGCGGATATAGGTGTCGGCGCTGTGGTGCGGAATGCCCGCCATGGGGACCGCCCCGTCGCCCTTTGAGCGCGAAGTCAGCGCCAGGCCGAGCACCTGGGATGCAACTTTGGCATCCTCGTGAAACATCTCATAGAAATCGCCCATGCGATAAAACAGTATCTTGTCGGGAAACCGGGCCTTGAGCCGCATGTACTGTTTCATCATGGGTGTCTCGGCCACCGGGCGCTCCCTTTTCAGACAATGAAACTCAAAATCCAGACTATCGTGTCCTTCAGCAGCTCAAGTGCTTCAGCAAGCTCGTCGTTGTCGTAGATTATGCGAATGTCTTCAAATTCCTTCTTGAGCCTCTCAGGCAGGCCGCTGTTCTTGAGAAAGTGCGCAATCTTCTCAATCTCGCCCCGGTCGAACCATATGCCGCCGCAGGACTCGCAGTAGTCAACTATCACGTTGGAGCTGTACGCGTAGTTGAGCTTCGTCATCAGTCGGGCGCAGCCGGGACACGCGCGCGGGTTCGTTTCGACATGCCACGGGTTCAGGCGCGGTCTCTGCTTAAGCTCCCTGTCGTTACGCTCGGCGATATGCTTCATGTACCGCCGCAGGACATGCGTGACGCGGTCCTTCTGCAGCCATGAACCGCCGCATGCGGCGCAGATGGCCATCTCTATTTTGCCGAAGTATTTTTTCTGAAGTTCGCCGCAACAGGCAGGGCAGTTCAAAGCTCCCCCCTCCAACCAAACCAGCCCGCAGGTGCGAAGCGCAGGGCAGGCGGCGGCCTCCTGCTCAACTGCATCCCTAACTTTGTTGCCTGCGCCGTTCTATCACTTGCGCAGCCGGCGCTCTTTCTCGAACTGCTTGAGCAGCTTCTGCGCCTCGGCGCGGAACTTCGGCCGCGCGGTCCTGTCCTGCGCTATCTTCCTCAGCTCGGCGACCGCACGCAGCGCCTGGTCCGGCAGTTCAGCATAGACATACGCCTTGCAAAGCCTCACGTCGGTGTCTCCGACCTCGTTTGTGGGCACCTTGTTCAGGTGCTCAATCGCGCGCCAGAGCGCCTTGATACGCCGGCCCTTGAGCATCTGCCGCTTGAGGTCGAGCTTGTAGCGGTCCTGCGGCCCGGCACCTGCCTCAAGCAGGTTCAGTTCCCGCATCTGGGCCTCGTATATCTTGGACTTTGTGAGGTAGAGCTGCGACACATCGAGGTTGAGGTTGGGCTGGCTCGCAGCCTCGCGGCTGAGCGCCTCAATCTTCTCGTTGAGGCTGTCGAGTGTCTGTGGCGGGTCGTCCGCGCCGCCCTTTACATCCGATACTGCCGGCCCCTCGCCTTTTGGAGGAGGAGTTGTCACCATCTCCGGCGCGGGGCGTGCGCTATCAGTCGCAAAATCATCCGGCGCGGGCCTGAGCCGCGGACGCGGTGTCACCTGCTCCCACGGAATCGAATAGGCCTCCCGTGCCTCGCCGCGATGCTCGCTGACATAGATGAGAATTACCGACACAAACGCTAAGACATAAACAACAAAAGCAGTCTTCATATCGCCCTCCTGTGAAAAGCAAGAATCTAATTTACCACCAAAGCTCCCGCTGTTCAAGGGGATTCCTGCTGTGAGGGCAGAAGGTTACGTGTGTCTACTTGGAGAGGATTGTCACGCCTGCAGGACCTGTGCCGACGGAGAAGGACTTTGATATCAAGAGACCTTCGACTTGTATTATCACCAGTTTCGAAACAGTGCTGCAAGTCACGTACAGGTTCTCTTCTTCGGGCCCGAGGGTAACCCCCTCGGGACCGGTGGTGAGCCCGGCCAGCAGGCCCAGCGCGGCAGCTCCCACATCAATTGTGCCTGAGACAACCATGGTCTTGAGGTTGACTACCGAGATGGTGTCAGACCCCCAGTTGGCGACGTAGGCAAACTCTTTCTTCGGGTCAATCACCGCCGCCACCGGGTTCAAGCCTACCGCCACCTGCGGCGGGTCGGCCGCAATCGCGGCATTCTCAATCACCGAAATAGTGCCTGAATCGTAATTGCACACGACAGTGTACTTCTCGCTGCTCGCTATCCCCCGCGGGCTTGTGCCGACTGTTATCGGGGTTGCAAGTTCCGTCCCGTCGCTTGCAAGCAGTATGCTTACAGTATTATCGCCGGAATTGGTCACAAAAAGCGTCGTACCCTCGCTTGCCAGGCTGCACCCGAAGGGCGTGACCCCCACCACGTAGGTGTCGAGAAGCGTGGCCGGGTCGGCAGCCGAATCAATTACTGAAACCGTGCCGTCGCCGCCGTTGACCACATAGACGCGGGACCCGTCCGGGCTTGCCGCAATGCCCTGTGGTCCTGTGCCAACCGCAAGCGTGTCAATTATCGAGGTGTCGGCAATATCCACTATCGAGACCGTGCCCGCCGAGCTGTTGGTTACGTACAGCTTCGACTCATCCGGCAGCGCAAGAACACTTCTGGGTTCGTCCCCCACCGAAACCGGATAGCTCTCCTGCCCTGCGCCAATATCAACCACAGAAATAGTGTCTGCCTGGCTGTTGGCAGTGTAGAGCAGCGGCTCCCCTACCGGAAATACCCCGAAAGTACCTGAGCGGCCGCGGCCGTCCGGGCCGTACGGTACTATGACAAAGTATACTGCGCGGTGCCTCCCGACTCCCAGGTCAGCCTTGTAATCCCAGACAAAAGTATGAGTGGTGCCACCCTGGGAGGTAGAAAGCCCTGCCGTCCCTTCGCCCCCGCCGGATGTCGCGGCTGCAAGCACCTGGGTTGCAGTGGTGTACTGGGGCAGGATGTCAATATCATTGTCGAAGAACTCGCGCGCGGTGTAGGTAACTGTAAGAAGGCCGTTCCCGTCATCCGAAATCTCATTTATCTCAATTCGCGGGACAGACTCGCCGCAGCCTGCGCAGACCGCGACTGCAATCAACCCGAGCATAAGCAAGTATGCACGCATCTTAAGACAGTCCTTCCATGCACCTCTTACAGTAATTATACTCAAAAAGCAGCCGCATGGTTCGCTCCATTTCAGAATTATTCATACTTCCCGCCCTCCGGTCAGCGCCAGCCTCTTCCCGCATATCCCCTGCGGCGCGGAACGGCAAATGCAAAATGCAAAAAGCAAAATTGATAATCGCAGTTGATAATTCAAAATTGAAGCGTGTCCAGCCGGTAACTTGAAATTTTGAACTGCAATTTTACATTCTTCACTTTGAACTTTTAACTTCCTTGCCCCCCCACCTCTAACGTGTATAATTATGGCGGTTATGGGTCTCCCCCGGATTTCACGGATTTCAAACCAAACCAAGAGGTGTCTCAGATGCAGGTATGTCCGAATTGCTCCAGAGAGAATCCATACGGAGTTAACCGGTGTAGATTCTGCGGTGAAAAACTCACAGATACTCGGGATAGCGATAGCTTTTCCCCTGCGTCAGGACGTACCGTTGTATTTCGCCCCCTTAAAGGTATTACTTGGCCCTCCCGTTGCGTCGGCTGTTTTGCTACGAACCCGACGAAAAAGGTGAAGCTCGATGTCCATCCGGCAACCAAGACCTCAAAAAGCACAAAAGTTGGTGGAGTAGCCGGCGCATTCGCAGGTGCCATAGTTGGGGGCATAATTGGAGGTATCGCTTCTGCAGCGACCGGCGAAACAGGTCAGTACGAGGTACCAATCTGCGGCTATTGCCTGGGCAACTTGTCAGTTGGGGATATTAAGGCTCTCGCCAGCCATGAGTTCAAGATGTTTTCGGCTTCGCCACGCATCGACACGAAGATACTCTCGCGGGAATTCAGAAGCTCGCACGTCATTCTGACTTTTGCCAACACAACATACGCTCAGGCCTTCAGGGCTGCCAATCTCGGGTTGGTGTTCGACAGCGTTGAGGCGTCCAAGTCAAATAAGCCAACGGCGGAAGCTAAACCAAAACATGCCGCCACTTCAATACAAGACCAGACGTATAGCACGGAGGATAAAAGCCTCGAAAAGCCAAAACCCGCTCCTGAATCCCCGTCTTCGCGCCAGGAGGCAGAATCAGGAGAGGTTAGAATAGCAGTTCAATTGGCAGACAAAAATGCACAGTTGGGCTGTTTGGTTTTTAAAGATATTATTAGGGAACATTCAAAACACATAGAAGACACCACTATATATTTTGCACCCCATATTCCAGAGAAGAAACTGCGAAACGCAATTGCAGCTTACGCTACGAAAGTTTCCCCGGACGAGGTATTTATCTTGTATGACAGCACTGCATTTGGGGGAGGGAAGACCGGAATGCTTATTACGGCAACTGCTTTCTATTGTCGTGACTTCTTGAGTGCGCCCAAATATAGAAACATTGATGATGTAGTAACACTTGATCAAAAATGGGATAAAATAATTATCAACGGTTGGGAGTTTGTTAAATCCACCAGTGGTCAGACTGCAAGTATTCTGTTGAAGATACTTGAAGACATTTGTGGAATTGCCGCCGAGCAACCTGTAGTAGGGGCTGTGCAAGGAGAGGACAACCTCAATTCTGTCCATAAGAAACGGGAAAAACCCATTTCAAAAAAGGCGCCACGCACCGCGAAAAATGGAGACAACCAAAGGCAAGAGAGTCCTTTTTCTGAAAATATACAAGCTTTATTTGGCTTTGTTTGCATCATGTTTTTTGTAGGTACATGGTTAGTTCTTTGGCTTTATGTGGGTTGGTCTTGGTGGTTGTCGCTCTTGCTGGGGTTTTTGGCTGCCGGGATTTCTGCTGTCCCATATGTAATTTTGGAGGATCATTTGACCAAGAAACAAAACGGAAAAACCAAACAGAAACAAGGGGGAGAGAAATCGGAGCAGAAATCAGAAGAAGAGACTTGATTTTCTCGGATTCCTGCTAACATTTTCCCTGTTCGTGCGTATAATAGTGCGGCCAGTAATGCCACAGAGACTCAGAGGCGCAGAGCAAGACAAAGAAGAGAAGATATAATTACAGGTTTAAGAAAAGATATGGTTAAGGAAAACAAAGAAAAAGGAAAGGTTTTTCTCCGTGTTCTCTGCGCCTCTGTGGTGAAATTCGCCCCAACTCATTGGCAAATAACATGTTATACGCACCCACACTTCGCGTCCCGACGCAACCTGTATATGTAGCAAGGGGTTGCGTCCATTACCAATTCACGCTGAGCCGCGCAAATGTAACAGAGACCCCCGCGAAATCTGTAAATAGATGCCGTAAGTCCTTGGTACGTAAGGAACTCTATTTACAGACGTGTTTACAGACGCAAATGCCGGGCGGCAGACAGGGCAATGTCAGGCTGTTCTCATCTGTATTCCTTGATTTTTTGCAAAAAGAGCTTGACAATCTTAATATACATATTAACATAATTAAGGAAGGAGGTGAATAAATGGAGAAATTCTCTGGAAAATGTCCAGCATGTGGGAGTGCGATGGAAGTACTCGAATACGTTTGCCCGAACTGCTCGACTGCGGTGAGGGGGCGGTTCGGGGCGGCGGGGTTCGGCGAGCTCAGCGCGCGGCAGGCCGAGTTTGTTAAAGTCTTCCTGCGCTGCAGGGGCAACATAAAGGAAGTTGAGCGCGAGCTCGGCATATCATACCCCACGGTGAGGAGCAGGCTGGATGATGTTGTCAGGGCGCTGGGCTTGACCCCGGCATCTGACCGGGAGGCTTTACAGGAGCGGGCCGATGTGCTTGACAGGCTGGAGCGTGGTGAAATTGATGCTGATACCGCGGCAAAGATGCTGCAGAAACGGGGCAGAAAATGAACAGCGCGGTTTCCAAGGCGCTCGACAGGCTGGAGTCGGGCAGGTGGAATGCGGCAAAGGCGCTTGCATCTATCGAGGCGGGGCAGGGGCGGTCTGTCAGGAAGCGCGCGACCTGGCTGCGGATAAGGGTTGTGGAGAATGGCGAGAAGAAGTTCTCTGTGCGGCTGCCGTTCGGGCTGATGTCTGTCATGTCGGCGGCGCTTACCCCTTTTGTAAGCTGGGGCATTCGCCACGCGAAAAAGAAGTATCCCGGGGTTGGGCAACTGAACCTTGAAAAGCTGGACCTGAAGCGTATTCTGAAAATTCTCAGAGATTGCGGCCCGTTGACGGTGGTCGAGGTTAGCGAAGGTAAGACGGAGGTTCTTGTAGAAACCAGTTAGGAGGTGTGAGATGTCTGAGGAGAGAATGCGAATACTGAAGATGCTCGAAGAGGGCAAGATAAATGCCGAAGATGCGGCGAAGCTGCTTGCATCTGTCGAGACAGGCCCGCCCGGTTCATCAGGTGGGGCGGGACGAAAAATGCTGCGGGTCCGGGTAATGGGCGATGACAAAGATGTCAAGAAGGTGAACGTGAACCTGCCGCTTGAGCTGATTGAGATGGGGCTGCAGTTCGTTCCGAAAGAGGCGAGGGAAAAGATGCGGGAGAAAGGCATCGAGCTGGAGGCTATCATCAAGATGATTGAGTCGGGGGCCGAGGGTAAGCTTGTTGAAGTGGATGCTGACGGCAAGCAGATAATTATTGCAATAGAATAGCAGCCGGGGGAAAACGCAGTTGGAGACCACACCGCAAAATTCACATAATGAGCCGGAGAAGGCCGGCGCGCTCAGGCCCGAATTCACCACCGGCGGCCTCTCAGGACACGTTGTCAAACTGGCCCTGCCTTCCATGCTCGCCATGCTCTTTCACTCCACCTACAGCTTCATTGACATGATTTGGCTGGGCAGGGTCGGCAAGGAGGCAATCTCCGCCATAACTGTCTACTGGCTCTTCTGGATGCTGCTTGCGCTTTTCAACCAGATGGTGGCGCTGGGCTCGTTCTCGCTTATGGCGCGCAGCTACGGGGCGAAAAACTACGGGGAAACAAGCACCATCATCGGGCAAACATTTGTGTTCAAACTGCTTTTCGCAGTACCTGCCGCGGTGCTTGGCTACTTCCTGGTATATGATGCGTTCATATGGTACGGCGCCGGGGAGGAGGTGGCGGTGCTTGGCGGGCAGTATGGCCGGATTATGTTTGCCGGGCTCCCGATTTACTTCTCCGGCTTTACGCTCAATACTGCCTTTCGCAGCATAGGTGATGTGAAAAAGCCCATGATTCTGGCGGGGATTACCGCAGGCCTGAACATCGTGCTTGACCCGCTGTTCATATTCGGTGTGGGCGGCTGGGAAGGCTGGGGCATTGCAGGCGCTGCGTTCGCCTCGCTTATCGCTCAGATGGTCTTTTTCATCGCCGGGCTTTACTACTTTTTCTCGGGCAAGACTTTTGTGAAGCTCTCGCTTGGCCACCTGGCCCGGCCCAGCCTCTACTGGATAAAGAAGTTTGTCAAAATAGGCGCGCCGGCAGTTGTCAGCGATGCCTGCCGCTTCACCACCTACTTCGTCATTGGCGGCGTGGTGATAAGTTTCGGCACAGCAACCATGGCGGCTTTCGGGATTTGCGCCCGGATGGTTGACCTGGCCTTCATTCCGCTGTTCGGCTTGAGCACCGCAATCAGTACGCTTGTAGGGCAGAATCTGGGCGCCGGAAAGCCCGACAGGGCTCAAAAGACCGTCCTGTGGGGGACATTCCTCGGTGTCGGGATAATGGCCGTGCTGTCTGTGCTTGCGTTCATCTTTGCGCCGCTTTTCGTACAGATTTTCAACAATGACCCGGAGGTTGTCGCAATCGGGAGCCTGCTCGTGCGGTTCGGCGCGTTCGTGATTATGTTTCTCAGCATTTCCTCAGGCCTGGGGAGCTCGTTCTGGGGCTCTGGCGACACTGTGCCGCTTGCCCTCGTATCGGCAGTTTCCCTCTGGGGCGTTCAGATTCCGCTGGTATTCGTGTTTGTGAATGTTTTCGCCAAAGGTGTGGAGTTTGTGTGGCTGAGCATACTGCTTGCCGAGTGCACAAGCTGCCTGCTCACTATCCTCCTGTTCTCGCGCGGCAAGTGGAAAAGAAAAAAAGTATGATTCCTTCAGCCAACTGCCTGCAAACGCTTCCGAAGCCCGCAGCTCGTAAAAAAGCACCAAATCTTCGTGACGGCACAAAAAAATTTCTTATCAGTGCTGTTTCAACCGCCGATATTTCATTTGGAAGCAGATGGCAGTTGCAGACCGGCGGGATTGGTAAGAGAGGGGACATACCATGATAGCGAAACAACGCAGCGAAATCATGAGTCATATCCACCAGCTCAAGGCGAAACTCCAGGACTGGAAGAGTCGCCCGATAGTGCCTGAGGCTGTTCGAGAAATCGGCATACGCGCGATAAGCGACGAGCTCTCACGCATATCACAAGAGCTCAGGCTTGATGATATCCACCACAGGAAGTACTAACGTATCAAATCCCACAGCAGGTTCGGGCGCGGTGCAAGCCTGAAAGACTTATTTGTCCTTGTCGGGCCCGGTTTCGGGCTGTGCTTCTTTGCGCGGCGAGAGCAGCAGGTACATATCGGGCTTGTCTTTTGCGCCGCCTGGAGCAAGTGTATTCGGGAACGAGCCTACCACGAGATATTCACCCACGTTCAGCGTGAAGGTGTGGTTCAGCGTGACCTTGTAGACCATGGGTATTTCCAGGTTCCCGCGCTCCGTCTGCACAATACGCGGCTCGCCCGCCACAACCGAGACTGTGGCTTCCACGGCAAGCTCCGCCTTGCCTCCTTTGGCACGTGGCAGCACTGAGAGCTTAATACCCTGAAAGACAATATCAGTTACTGGCTCGTATGTCTCGCCGTCGCCGCCGGGTACTTTCCGGAACCCCGATACGTATGTCATGGAGCTGCCCAGGAAGCCCGAGCCCTTCTTGCCTGACGCCACCTTCATGTCAGTGAACCTGGACAGCGCGTTGCGGCCCGCGAGGGCTGCGGCCGAGATGATTTGCTTGCCCTTTTCTTCGCTTACAACCGCCCGGACAAAAGGCGAGCTCTCGCCGTCGGCCGGCTTGACGGACGCGAAATCAATCTTGAACTTGCCGATTTCCTCCCGGGGAAGCGATATCGCAACCGCGATTACCTTGAAAACAGCGCTTGTGTCCTCCTTGTCCTGCCTGCGAAGCACGGCGCGGTCAATTTCCTCAAGCATCTCGCGCACCTCGGGCGAATCCTTTCCGCCTGCAAGGTAGCTTTCAAGCAGCTCTTTCGCCTGTGGCAGAAGCCCTGCCTCGCGCAGTTCCCGTGCCTTGCGCAGCGTGCCTTGAAGCATCTCTAATGCTTGCTCCTGCGCACAGAGGGCATCGCTGAGCTTTTTCTTGAGCTTTCGTGCAAGTTCCTTGCGCTCTTCGCTCAGGACTATCAGATTGCGCGATTCGGCCGGGTAGAGCCGGACAAAACATTCTTCCGCAAGTGCGTCCGCTTTCTTGAGGAGGGCCTTTACCTCATCTGTAACAAGCTCGTCATCAGTCCAGCACACCCTCTCGAGAATCTCTTCAACCCCGGCCAGTGCCATGCGGTAGTCGCCTTCCTTGGCACCGTTCCGGGCCAGCTCGTATGCGGCTTTCAGCTCTTCGAGCAGCTTGGCGGATGGGTTGTCCGGGGCGCTGTACATTGCAGTGTGCGACAGCTTCGCGCGCCGGCCGAGTATGAATTCGGTCTTATCGAGGTAGCCCCTGAGAAGTTCATTGTCCGGGTCCAGGTTGCATGCCGCCCGGAACCCTTCTGCGGCGCGCTTGTAATCCAGCGCCTGGTACGAGCGAAGCGCTGTCCGGAAATAGTGCGAGGCGAGGTAGCGCCTGACCTTGTTGCGCACCTCTTCACGTTCAATCATCTTGTTGAAGATGCGCGCGATTTCCTCGCTTGTCTTCGATTGATTGCCCGACAGTTCGGCCTTAAGCTTCTCGATTTGGGGCGCGGTCGCTTCAAGCGTCGTCGCAAGCTGTGATACTTCTGAGCGAAGCTCGGAAACCCACTTGTCCGAGTCCTGCTCCGAAGGGCCTATTCGCAGGAGCGCGAGCTTGGCAAGCTTTGCAACCGCCTGCTCCGAGGCGAATTCTTCCACCGCTTTCCGGTACGCCTTGCGGGCAAGGCCGGTCTGGCCCAGCTTCTCGTAGCAGGCGCCGGTGCGAAATGTCGCGCGCGCGCGAAGCGAGGTCTCGGCCCCGGATTCGATAACCCGCCGGTAAAGCTTTATCGCCTTGCCAAGCTCGCCGGTGATTGCTTCCTCGTATACGGCCTGCGCGTACAGGATGGAGACCTTCTCCCCGGAAGGTGGTGCTTCGCCGCGGTCCGGCTCCGCCCCGCCTTCTCCCTGCGCCCACGCGGCTGCAGGGGCAAGGAGCACCATGCACAGCAGCAGTTTTCTTATTCGTACCATCGCGAAAGCCTCATATTGGTCTTTCACCTGAGGATGTTTTTCAGCACCAGCCGCAGGAAGCGGTACGTATCTGAAACAACGGCTATTTTGCTTCGGTGGTGGTTTCCGTATATTGACTTTATGTCAACCTCCCGCATTCGCAGACCGCCGCGGGCCGCCTTTATTATCAGCTCGGACTCCCAGTCAAAACGCCTGGTGTGGAATTTCAACCGCCGCACCCTGTCTACGCGCATCGCCTTGAAACCTGACTGGGTGTCGCGAATCCTGCGCCGGGCGAGAAGACTCAGAACCGCCGACATGAAGCGGTTGGTCAGCAGCCGCTCAAGCGGCATGCCGTCCGGATTATTCATTCGGCAGCCGACGACAATGTCAGCCCCGCGCTCAAGAGCGTCCAGGAGCTTGGGTATCTCGCCAGGGTCGTGCTGCCCGTCTCCATCAATAGTAATTGCAACGGGGTAACCTTTGCCTGCGGCGTACTGGAGGCCGCTCAGCAGCGCGCAGCCTTTTCCGAGGTTTTCCGGGTGGCGCACTACGGAAGCGCCGGCGGCCCGGGCCTGCTCGCCGGTCTTGTCAGTGGAGCCATCGTCCACGACAAGGACCTCTTTTGCATGCTTCAGTGCGCCGCGCACGGTCCGCGCTATCTCATGCCCCTCCTGGTAAGCGGGGATTATCACGCAACTGTCGCCGTTGGTTATGTGTTTACTCATCTTCCGCCACCAGTGACTGGCCATCGAGCGCTATGTCTCTTAACTCTATCTCCAGCGTATCGAGCCCGTCCCACGAGTTGATTTTTGGCACGTATGCGACCGAAATCTCCTTGGCGTTGTCGAGCTTTTCAGCCACCCCGGCCATGCCGAAACCCACCGCGCGCAAGAAAGCGTTCTCCGCTACCAGTTGAACTGCGAGATGGTCGCTGTTTCGCCCAAAAGTGTGCGGCCGGCCTGCCACCCTGACTCCCGTGCTTACAAACAGCGGGGCGGGGTTCCTCTCGCCGTGCGGCCGCAGGCGCTCCAGCTCCCGGACCATGGGCAGCGTAAGGTCGGCGAGCGGCAGGTCGAGGTCGGCCGTGAGACACTTTCTGAGCGATTCCTCGGAGACGAACCTGTCCGCCTCTCCCGTTAGCTGCGCCCGGAATGCCTCGAGGCGCCCCGCCTCTATTTCAAACCCGGCTGCGAGCTTGTGCCCGCCGAAGCCTATTAGACTCTCGCTGCACCGCCGCAGAAGCTCGTAGATATGCACCTTTTCCACGCTGCGCGCTGTGCCGCGGCCGGTAGGGCCGTTCATGGCAATCAACACGACCGGGCGGTACAGCATGTCGGCAAGCTTCGAAGCCACAATCCCTATTACACCGGCGTGCCAGCCTTCGCCGCTGAGGACCACAAGCTTCTCGTCGCGGCTGCCTCTCTCTGACACCTGGTCCAGTGCATCTTTGAAAATCCGCTTCTCGATTGTTTGCCTCCGCCTGTTCTGGCGCTCAAGCTCGGACGCGATTTTCTCAGCCTCAAGCGTCGAGCCGGTCGTAAGCAGGTCCATGCCCAGGTGGGCCTTCCCCATGCGGCCCGCCGCGTTCAGGCGCGGCGCGATGCGGAATGCGATGTGGTTCGCACGCAGCAGCGAACCCGAAAGCCCCGTCGAGTCGAGCATGGCACGCAGGCCGGGGTTCGCGCTCGCCGCCAGCGCCTTCAGGCCGAACTTCACAAAGACCCTGTTCTCATCAACAAGCGGAACTACATCCGCCACAGTGCCGAGCGCGACCAGCGCAAGGGCGTCAAGAAGGAAGTTGCGAAACTCCTCCGACACCCTCTTCGTAGGCGAGAAGCTCTGCGCTATACCCCATGCAAGCTTGAACGCGACCCCCACGCCGGCTAACTCGCGGAACGGGTAGGTGCAGCCCGAAACCTTGGGATTCAGAACCGCGAAGGCCGGCGGCAGCTCCCCGCCAGGCTCGTGGTGGTCAGTGATGACCGTGTCCATGCCGAGCTCGTTGGCGAGAGTGATTTCCTCCGCGCTCGCAATCCCGCAGTCCACTGTGATTATAAGCTTCACCCCGTCGGATGCGGCCTGCCTGATTCGCTGCGCCTTCATGCCGTAGCCTTCCGTGAGCCGGTCCGGAACGTGGTAGTCCGCCTCGGCGCCTACCATGCGCAGCAGTGAATAAAGGAGCGCAATGGAAGACATCCCGTCGGCATCATAGTCGCCGTAGATGAGGATTTTTTCGCGCTTCATGACAGCGTGCAGGATGCGCCCTGACGCCTTTTCCATATCCTTAAACAGGAAAGGGTCGTGCAGGCTGTCGAGGCGAGAGTCCAGGAACACGCGCGCGCCTTCCACATCCCTTATGCCCCTGGCTATCAGTATTGAAGAAAGCGCGTCTGAGACCGAAAGTCTGCGTGCCAGCTCGTGCGACAGGGCCGGGTCACTCTCGCGGATTGTCCATCTGGCCTCCATCTGTTTCCTCTGTCCATTCTTGTCTCATTTACGCAGAGTATAGCGGGGCAGGGCGCCGCCTGCAAGCGACTTTTTATTTATAACCCCCCAGCGTGCCGGCACTACCCGGGCGCTCAAACCCCTATCGGACCTGTAACTTAAAACCGGCAGATACGCAAATGCTGTCTGCATTTAAGGAGTTTGACCGTGAGGCTCGCTTCATTCTGCTTCATCCGGCCAAAAAAAGTGAAACATTTTCAAAATTGGTTGTAATAATGGAGGGAGTACAGAACCGTCAATATTTATGAAGCCCCGGGAAAGTATTCGGATGGAAAACCACGACGGCAAACACTGTGAAGATTACGAGCTGGTTCAGGCAGCTCTTGAAGGAAAAGAAGCGTTTGCCAGACTGGTGTCGAAGTACCAGGGAAAAACCTTTCATATCGCTTACCAGATTCTGCGAAACCAGGCTGATGCGCAGGACATTACGCAGGAAACTTTCATAAAAGCGTATCAGTCGCTCAAGAGCTACGACCCCCGCCACCTTTTCTCAACATGGCTGACAAGGATAGCAGTCAACCTGAGCTTAAACCTGGTCAAGAAGCGGAAGAAACTCCCCCTGCCGCTTGAAACTATCTCTGAATTTGCCGCCAGGGAGACTCCTGACCAGAGCGGTTTCCCCAGAATACCTAAGAAAAGAATACTCAGCACCCTCGACACGCTGCGGCCCAAACACCGCCTGGCGTTTATCCTCTTTCACATTGAAAAGCGCGATTACAAACAGACTGCTTCCATAATGGATGTCCCAATCAGCTCTGTAAAAAACTATCTCTTCCGCGCACGGCGGAAACTTCGAAATAAGCTTGCAGCAGAACTTAACTTGAGCACAACAGGGGGAAGCTGAGATGAAATGTAAATCATGCAGAGCGCTTATTGACAGGCTGTGCCACTCTGAGCTGACATCTGAGGAGTCGGCAGCTCTCGAAAGCCATATCAAGGAGTGCGATGCCTGCCGCCGGGATTTGGCAGCCGCAATGAATATTACCCGGGAGGACCTCGGCCTTGTTCCTCCAGAATTGCCTGCCGACTTCACCCAGAGCGTTATGAAACAGATAGCTGGCACCGCTTTAAGAAAAGCAGGCCCTCGTCGCAGCCGGGCATCACAAATCAAGTGGGCAGCAACTGCCGCGTGCCTCATCATAGGTGTTGTCGCAGCTATTCTCTTCGTAGGGTCGCAAAGGAACTCCCTATTTGAAGATACTGGTTTACTGGATGCGAGACACCTTAGTAAGGCCGAGAGCGTTGATGACAGCGATAATTGGTACGGGGATATACACGCCAACGACGCTCTACGACACAGGAACCGCATCCCGGGCGCAGGGGCACGTTTCTACAACCCTGTAACTGCAGGTAATGAAGGACCCCAGGACTATACCGAGTCCGGAGGTATGTCTGAGAATACTTTTCTTGGTCGCTTCCGTGACAACAGCACGGGCACCTTGACTGCCTGGTCCTGGGACTACAATGAAGATGGCAAGGTATTGGAACTGGAGAAGCTGCGAAGATTAAGAGAATTAGGTGTGGATGAAATACAGGAGCTATGCAAGTCCGGGGTTCCCTTCCAGGATTTGGTCAGGTTCCCAGACAAAGATAAATGGATCGACCTTGTCTGCAAGCGCCAGACAGGTGTCGCACCTGAAGTAGGAACGGCAGCCGCCGGGAAGGATAAACCGCTAGCGAAGCCGAAAACGTGGAAGCGGTATAAAGCGCCGACATTTGCACGGGTTTATGTCGGCGGTGGCAACTCGCTTGAGCTTGTCAGGATGCAGGTAAATGTAACTGTCGAGGGGCCGCGTGCCCGTACCCTCGTTGACCATATATTCTACAACCCGCATGACAAGCAGCTTGAGGGGACGTTTGAGTATCCGCTGCCCGCAGGTGCATCGCCATGCTACTACGCTATGTTTATCGGGCAGCAGGCAACCGAAGCGCCAGTCTTCTTCCGCCAATCCGAAATCCCTGAAAACCTTCCCGAACTCTCCCCACAGGAGATTGTCGCCCATGTCGAGAAGAAGTACTGGGGCGAGCTGCACGAAGCACGCATTGTCAAAAAGGAGACGGCACGCGTCGCCTATGAGGAGATTGTGCGCAGGAAGATTGACCCCGCGCTGCTGGAATACGCAGGCGCAAACACGTTCCGCGGCCGCGTCTTCCCAATTCCCGCCAAAGGCTACAACAGGGTCATTATCGCTTACGAGCAAACTCTTGAAAACACGGGCGACGCCATGCAGTACAGATTCCCGCTGCCAGACTGCGAGATGAAGAGTCTCAACTTCGCACTAACAGCTTTAAGCGATGATTGCAAGAATCCATCGCTTAACACAAAAGACATAACAGGCGCAGCAGGAAAAGGAAGACTCCTCTACGCCGGCGAGTGGAGCAAGAAAGGCCCTGGCGGCGAGGCGATATTCTCTTTCGCACCGCCGAGGAAAGATATCCAGTATATAAGCGGGCGTGACGGCAGCGGCGGGCCTTACTACTTCTACGCCCACCTGCGGCCCCGGCTTTCGGAAGAGGAAGCTGCGCCCTTTGCGAACCACGCGGTTTTCCTCCTTGATACTTCTCTTTCGGAAGAACCTGACAGGTTCAATACGTCCGTAAAGCTGCTCCAGAAAATCCTTCAAAGCGATGCCACAATCGAATACTTCCAGGTGCTCCTGTTCGACATCGGGGCGAGATGGCTGATTCGCCCGACTGGTTTCTGGCTTGCCAACACTGAGCAAGGCCGCAGGGAGTTTCTTTCCAGGCTGGATACAGTGATGCTGGAGGGCGCAACAGACCTGAGCGCCGCGCTTGAGAAACTCTCTACAGAAAACGCGCTTGGGGGCAAGCGAGTCAATATCTTCCTTCTTTCCGACGGGCAGGTGAACTGGGGCAGGACTGAGGCAAACCAGGTTGTTGCGCGCTTCGAGAATCAGGCGAAGTTCCCCTACACCTTCTTCTGCTATCGCACCGGCTTGAGCGCGGAGAACCTCGAACTCTTCAGCATGCTTACGCGCAGGGGCGGCTCGATTTTCAACTGCTTCTCCGAGGATATGGTGAAGAAGGTCGCAACTGCCCACAGGCGCCAGTGCCTGCAGGTAACCGGCGTCATCGCAGCAGGCGATGCGAAGGTGGGCGAGCTGCTTGTCGCAGGCCGCAAGGGCGCACTCTACCCGGGCGGCGAGCTTATTGTGGCAGGCAGGTGCGCAAAGCCGGGCGATATAGAACTTGAGCTTGCAGGTATGTACAAGGGCAGGGAAGTCAGGTTCAGTTTCCCGCTGACTGTGGATGACAAAAGCGAGCTTGTACCGAGAGCCTGGGGCGAGATTGCGGTCGCAAGCCTTGTCGCGCTCAACAACCCCGAGCTTGAAGAGCTCATCACCGCCTACTGCCAGCACTTCTCCATAGGCTCGAAAGTCGCCTCGTTCCTTATTCTCGAGACAGAACAGGATTACAAGAGGTTCAATATATCTGATGAGCTGGGCGAGATAAAGGTGGAAGATATCGCCGGGTTCCTGGAGTTGCAGTGGCTGGATGCCGGCAAAGAGATCTCCTCCGAAGAAGCGTTCAGGCGGTTTGTGGAGCAGATTGAGAAACGCATAAAGCTGATATCCGGCCAGAGCGGCGAGTATGTCAAGAAACTGCTTGCAGCGTTCAGCGCCGACGATTACGAGCTGCCCGGTGCAGTCTGTTCCGACAAGGTCGTTCTCAAAACTGAGGCGCCGAAGTCATATTTGAAGGCGAGAAAAGAGAGGCGCAGGGAGGTTGGCGTTTACACCGAAGAAGCGAAGCGGCGGTGGCGGAAAAAGGCGGCCGAAGCCCTGCGTGCACTCTCCTGCGTTGTCGAGCTCTACCCAGGCCGTGCGGATGCGCTGCGGCTCGTGGGTTACAGGCTGCTCGAGATGGGCAAGCCTGCATCTGCCGCCGGTCTCTTCTGGCGTGTTCAGGAGTCGCGCCCCTTTGAGCCGCAGGCGTACCGCGACCTCGCGCGCGCCTTCGAGCTTGCGGGCAAACCAGGACTTGCTGCAGTACAGTACGAGATACTGCTTGCCGGCAAGTGGCACAATCGCTTCCGCTCATTAAAACAGGTCGTGCTTGAGGAATACTGCCTCCTTATGCGCACGGCAATCAGGGGGAAGAGCATCAACAAGCCTCTCTCAGACCTGTTTGCTGCGCGGCTTGCCGCACTCGCGAAGGCTGAGGCGAAGGCTGACCTTCGTGTCACAATCTCCTGGAACACAGATAACACGGATATTGACCTGTGGGTGATAGAGCCAGACGGCGAGAAATGCTACTACGAACACAAAGTGACCAGAAACGGAGGCAAGCTCCTCGACGACCTGACGCAAGGCTACGGCCCGGAGCGGTATCAGATAGCAAAGGCAAAGAAAGGGCTTTACATCGTCAAGGTGCATTACTTCGGCACAAACCGCAACCTGCTCGGCGGTGAGACATATGTTACCGTCACAGTGACGAAGCACGCCGGTACTGACAAGCAGGAAGTTCGCCGCTACAACGTGGTGCTGAAGAAGAGCAAGCAAGCAGAGGAGGTCTGCCGCATCGAGTTCTAAGCTCGCCGGCTAACTAAAGTTTCGCAACAAAATCTCAAGATTTCGGGAATATTTGACTGGCTCAGGTGTTTAGCAATACAGGAATGGAAATCCGGATTTCAGCTAACATTTCGGGGTTTCATACGTATAATAATATGGTTGTAATTACAGCGGCGAAGCCGCATATTTAGCCGCGCTGCTTGCAGCGCGCTTAATTAAGGAACCACAGGTGAACACTGATAAACACAGATTGAGATTTACGAATTGTATTTTGAAAAACATCCGCGTTAATCCGCGTGTATCTGCGGTTAAAAACAATATAACTTACAGTGTGACAAGATGTTATGTAAAAGCGCCCCCTCAGGCCTTATGCGGTCGCTGCGTGTAAGTAGCGGCTGCTACCCACCTTGCGATAATTTCCCTGCAACTTCAAAAAATTTACAAGAAACTATACATATGTTTTTCGACTTGCGGCTATTTTGCGGATTTAAGGAATACTGTAACATTTTGTTTGGTGGCAGGTTATGTAAGGAATTACTGAACTTGGATGTTTGTAAGTGGGTGTTTGAGCCAGTGATGATTTGTAAATTTCGCACATTTGTCACTGGTGGAAGCGGGACTGAGTTTGAGGGGATTTGGCTTGAAAAACGCTTCCGAGTATGCTATAGAGCAGTTTGCACAGGGTGAATAATGAGGAGACGAAGATGAAGCGAGTCACACTTGGGATTCTTGTTACACTTCTGGCAGCCGGGGCCGGCTGCTCCACAGGGTCGTGGGAGCACGGCACGAGCTGGGAGGCTATGACGAGCGAGGCGCCGCGGAGCAGCCCGTACATGCCGACTGTCTACGATGAGGCGAAGCTTCGCCAGGCCACGCTTCGCGACTGGCATGAGGTCCATGTGCCCAAGATGGGAATTGTCGGGTATCTTATGACTGAAGTGTCTGATATTTACAAGCTTGAAGGGCCTGACAAGATGTACTACGTTTTCGACGCCGACCATGAGAGGATTGGATTCTTCACGCAACGCGGCGCTACGTACCGTTATGTATTCGAGAAGAAGGCAATACCAGTCAAGAAATTCACCGGCCGCGACGAGTCGGTCGAGGCGGCTGCGCGCCTTGGCAGGACGAGGATACAGGGCGAGAAGCTTATCGGCCACTACCAGCCTGAAGAGGCGGTTGCGCACCTTCTGAAAGTGCCTGTGCAGGTAGTGTTGAAGCCTGTTCCTGTGAGGAAGAAGAAGTAGCCCGCAAGAGCAGTAGCCTGCCTGTTCGCCCGTGGTTTCCGGGGGTTGCAGCGGGCTATTTGGCGTTATCGCGTTTCTGGAAGAACTCTTTTGCAACCTGGGGGAAGAGGGCGTAGCAGAGCACATCATCAAGAGACTCGCGCCCGGATTCCTTTCTTGCCTTTTCGAGCCCGGGTTCAAGAAAGTCTGCGGGCCGCGCTGTTATCGGCTCCTTGTCCTTGATTGCCTTCTTTTGAATTTCAGGGTCGATAGGCGCGGCGCTCCTGCCGTAGAGCCCCATTATCAAGTTTGATGTTTCCCTGGGAATCATGCCGTATCTCTTGCCGGTAATGACGTTGACAACCGCCTGCGTGCCGACTATCTGGCTTGTGGGTGTAACAAGCGGCGGATAACCCAACTCCTTGCGGACGCGGGGAACTTCCTTGAGCACCTCAGCCATCTTCTGGATAGCGCCGGACTCTCGCAACTGGTTCGCGAGGTTCGACATCATGCCGCCGGGTATCTGGTAAATCAGGACGGAGGCGTTTACGCCGGTGTGTTCGCTTTCAAACTCGGCGTACTTCTTCCTGACCTTCTTGAAGTGCTCAGTAATTTCGCTCAGCAGCTCGAGGTCCAGCCCGGTATCGTGAGGCGTGTCTTTGAAGACGGCGACCATGGTTTCCGTAGGCGGCTGGCTGGTTCCGCCGGCAAGTGCGCCTATGGCAGTATCGAGTATCTCGGCGCCCGCTTCCACGCCCTTGAGGTAAGCCATTTCCGCCATCCCGCTTGTCGTGTGGCAGTGCAGGTGGATTGGGATTGAGATAGCTTTCTTTAGAGCTTCCACAAGCTCCGTGGCGGCGTATGGTGAGAGCAGGCCCGCCATGTCCTTAATGCAGAGCGTGTCGCAGCCGAGTTCCTCAAGCTCCTTCGCAATCCCGACAAAGAGCTTTGTATCGTGCACCGGGCTTATGGTGTAGCATATCGAGCCTTCAGCCATCTTACCGCAGCGCTTGACTGTCTCTATAGCAACCTTCATGTTGCGTGCATCGTTTAAGGCATCGAAAACCCGGAAGACGTCCACGCCGCATTCGGATGCATGCTCGACAAACGCTGTGACCACATCATCGGGGTAGTTCTTGTAGCCGAGAATGTTCTGCCCGCGCAGCAGCATCTGCAGCCTGGTGTTGGGCATGTGCTTCTTGACTGTACGCAGCCTCTCCCAGGGGTTTTCGTTGAGGAAGCGGATGCAGGAATCGAAGGTCGCGCCGCCCCAGCACTCGACCGACCAGTAGCCGACCTTGTCCAGCTTCTCGAGAATGGGTGCCATATCCTCGGTGCGCATCCTTGTCGCAAGCAGCGACTGATGCGCGTCGCGCAGGATGGTGTCGGTAATCTTTATCTTCTTGCTCTTCTCTGCAGGCATGATACATCCTCGCGTTCCAGAGTTTTCCAGACAGTACATCTACATTACTAACTTGTTAAGTCAAGTTTTATATCGGACAATTTTCCCCATGAGAACTCAACTGCTGGTGATGGGTTCAGCGGTGGAGTCACTTGACTAAGGGTTCGCCTGCGAGTACGATGACAGTCGTTACTGGCCTGTCTTATGATGGGGGGGCTGACAAATTGAAAGTAATCCTGTTTGTACTATCTCTACTGACTATTATCGTTGCTGGGTGCAGTAGCGAAGAGGGAGTAACCCAGGCAACGATTCAGCAGCTCAAAAAGGGCGGAGAGAAGAACCTGCCGGAGCTCTACAAAATCGCTACAGATTCTGAGTACATACCCGCGGTATCTTTAAGAGGTAGCGAATTTCACCCCGCCGCGGCAGCCATTGGAGCTATAGCGAATATGGGACCTGCCGGTACACCGTACCTGGTCGAGCTACTTGCGTGCGAACTCAGAGGACAACGAGAAATGGCCCGTCACATTCTCACATACCAGCGCGACCCAAGTCCAAGAGCCATGGCAAGCAATGAACGGGCAATACTTGCGCTCGTATACTACTCTTTCAAATCAAACCGGTTTGATGGTCCATGTCTTGCGATAGACAAAATGCGGGAGTTCAGACATGACGAAGATTTGTACCCTGTTGACTTGTCTCTCTGGTGGCTGCTCAACCGTGACAAGTATCCTGAGCAAATCCTCCCGAAAGCTTGGCCGAAATCCATGGTCTTGGAGGAACTTGTTGGCCAAATAGAAAAAGACCCTGACTACGCCTACAAATACAGAGATTTGCTTGACAAGACACTCAAAGAAATTGGCATCGTGAGGAAAACACCAGGTCCGAAGACAGAGGAGCCTGCAGAAATTGAACCTGCGCAGAAGAAACTGTCCCCCAAGGAACTCCCCGAGGAAATCAAAGCAAAAATCGATGAGCAGGTCAAACTCTTGGCAAGCGAGGGTTACAAGAAGCGTGAAGAAGCGACAAAGCGACTACACCGGTTGTTGAAGGAGTCAGCTCATTTCCGGGAATCGATGATTGTATACCTCAAAAAACAAAGGCAACAAACTGATGATCCTGAACTACAGACCCGAATAGAAAGACTTCTTGACCGGTATCTGCGTCCCTGGAAGTTATTCAA
>CAYWBA010000003.1:28311-30468 GCA_964455955.1 uncultured Planctomycetota bacterium
CCGGACAATAGAACTTGGGGCAAGCTTCCACAAATTCACTTTCAGCCATGACTGGAAAATGACAGCGACCATAACGCAGTTGGAAAATGTGATTAGAATATGGGATGCAAGAACCGGCAAATGCCTGAAGGTTCTCGATGGACATAAAGAGTGGATTCATAGTATTGATTTCAGTCCCGACGCAAAACTTCTGGCCTCAACGGGCTATGACGGCGATTACACTGTCAGGATATGGAGCATTGAGACAGGAAAATGCTTGCACACGATTGAAGTACGTATCGGCCAGTTTGAAAGCATTATGACGGCAGTCGCATTCAGTCCAGACGGCAAACTACTTGCAGCAGGTAGCGAAGATAACATAGTTCGAATATTCGATCCAAGCATGGGAAAGCAGCTACATTTGCTCAAAGGACACAGTGGATATGTCTATTACCTGGCATTCAGTCCCGATGGCAGGCATTTAGCGTCCTCAGGCAACGACAGTAAAATCCGTATGTGGAACCCGCATACTGGCAAAGCGCTCAGGTCGTTCGAAGGGCCTACTGAATATGTTAGAGATATCAAGTTCAGTCCGGATGGCAAGTTGTTAGCTTCAAGACATCACGCTGCAGCGGAAAGTGCGCAGAATACTGTTCTGGTATGGGATGTGCGCACCAGGAAATGTCTGCATGTGCTTAGAGGTCACAGCGACGATGTGATTTCCATAGCATTCAGCCCCGACAACAATGTACTTGTAACATCAGGCTGTGACAACAAGATTGTGATATGGGACTACCATGCAGGCAAAAGCATGTGCAGTTATGGAACGGGTAAGAACACTGCCCGTTGTCTGGAGTTCAGCCCTGATGGCAAGTTGCTTGCAACGGCAGGAGCAGAAGGAGACATTCTAATCTGGAGTGTGCCTGGCGAGTAGGTACAAAATATTCAGGTTTGGCGCCTTGTGAGGAAGTCAGCTATTTCACCGGCTCAGGAGACTCTTCCGGTTGCCTGAGAGGAGTGCTCCCTTCTTGTTTATCGTACCACTTTTTCCACCTTTCATAGCTTGTGCCGAAATTCTGCTTTGTTATCTTCATCAGCGCCGATGCGACGATCTGACGGGTCATCTCATTCTTGGTTTCGAGAGCCGCAATGAGAGGTCCAACTGTACTCTCGTCAGCCATTTCCTTTAACACGCGAGCAGAGTAGAAGCGAAGGGAGTTATCTTTGCTTCTCAGCCCTCTAAGGAGAGGGTCAATAGCTGGTTTGCCTATCTTTTGCAGTGCGTCCATAGCAGGCCCCAATACGTCGTGGTCATTATTCTTAAGTATCTCGAGTAAAGCTTCGACTGCTTGCTTATCGCCAATGTTTCCCAATGCCAGCGCGGCACCAACGCGTGTTTCGGAGTTCTTGTGTTTCAGAGCTTGAATAAGAGGTTCGACTGCATCATTACCCATGTTCCCCAGTACTTCTGAAGCGTCGCACCAAAGCTGCCCATCTTGCAGTGCATCTGCCAATGCCTTAATAGCTTTTTTGTCGCCTATCTTGCCCAACGCTGCAAGAGCTTCTCTTCGAGCGTGTGAATTTCTGTTTCTCACGATATCAATAAGAGGCGCAATTGCTTTCTTGTCGCCTATTTCGCCCAGCGCAGAGGCCGCAGAATGACAGACATCTTTATCCTCCAGCAATTCAATCAGAGGCTCGACTGCTCCTTCCTTGGCCAGCCTTGCTACTCTTTCTTCCTTTTCTCTGGCAATCCTTGCCTCCCTCTCCTCTTTGCCCTCACAGCCTGTAACGGCAAGCCCCAGAATCAGGAGGCACATGAAGATTTTTTCCATGACTTCTCCAATCGCTCAACCCAACTATCTGCAGTAATCGCTGCTTCTCGAACTCCCTGCGAAGATAATACCCCAATAGAAGTCCCTTTACCAGAGCGGATTGGATTTGAACCGGTGGCGCGCCTTCAGCTTCAATTTGCGTGTCTTTTCCCGGCACCGCCGCGGGCTTTTTGCGGGCCCTGCGCCATGACAGGAAGAAGCGGAAAGGGAAAGGCAGTGCAATGCCCAGGAGGCCGCGGCGGGAGGGTCAGCAGGTTTGGATGCATGATGGTTCTTTCCGGGGGTGTAAAACCCCCGGCTTGTTTCCGGCGGGGGAAACCATTCCGCGTTTTGGGAGAATTTC
>CAYWBA010000004.1:0-24072 GCA_964455955.1 uncultured Planctomycetota bacterium
TCTGTAAACAGGCGCGCCTGTTTTGAATTGCCTGCTATTGTAAGTCCTTATGCCAGAAGCACGTTACGCCGTTTGACACCCACACAAGCTATTTACAGATGTATTTACAGACGGAAATACCGGGCTGTAAGCAGGGCAAAGCGCCGGTTGTTTTCATCTGTTGGAACCGGGGAGGATTCAGGCAAACTATGGGTTGCGGTTATCGTGATAATCGTCTATACTTTTGGACTATCAGTTACAGAGGGGGATGGACAGAGTTGAGCAAGACACTTGTCATTGGCCTGGATGGAATGAGTCCGGAACTGCTGAACTTGCTGATAGAGCAGGACATCTTTTCAAACATCGGCTCTATGGTGAGGGAAGGAGTTTGTGGCGACCTGGAGTCCACTTTCCCCCCCAGCACGGTGCCTGCCTGGCCTTCCTTCGCCACGGGTGTCAATCCGGGCAAGCACGGGATATTTGACTGGGTGCCTCCTGAAGGTTCGTTCTTGAACCTGAAGCCCGTAACATCACAAGATATGGCGGTCAAGACATTCTATGAACTGCTCTGCGAACAGGGCAGGAAGTGCGTTCTGGTGAACCTGCCGGTGTCCTGGCCTGCGCTGACCGGAGACCCCACCCTGACGAGTTTCATGACACAGTCAGAAAACTGGGTATATCCTGCGCAGTTGAAAGAGGAGTTCCCCGTACTGAAGAAGTACCGCATTGTTCCAGACAAGAGCCCGAGATACGAGAACGAGGTCTTAGTTGAGGTACGGGAGTTTGTGGATGATGTCAGGTCTCTTGAGAAGACGAGGGCCGAGTGCGCGCTTGAGCTGATGAAGCTGGATTGGGATTTCTTCTTCGTGCTATTCATCTCTGGCGAGGCTGAGAAAGAGGTTCTGGATTTCTTCGGCGAAGTAGACAGTTATGCAGGCAAGCTTGTTGAGGCGGCAGGGGATAATTTGAATGTGTTCATCATGTCGGACCACGGCTTCAAGGTTGCCTCCAGGCTGTTCTACATCAATATGTGGCTTGAAAGGGAAGGCTATCTCGCTACCTCTTCTGAGCATACCATGCCAAGGCATTTCAGCCCTCTCACGAAGAAACAGAAGACGACGGACAAGCGCTCCAGCCTGCCTTCAAGATGGATTGTGAGAATACCACTACTGTCCGGGCTATATCAAAAGCTCAGGAAGCGGCGTCGCTCGAAGCGGAAAGTCCGGCTCGGGATTGACACCCAACGAACGAAAGCTTATTCAACTACAAACGGGCTGCTGGGAATCTACATCAACCGAAGTGACCTGTTTGAGGATGGGATTGTTGCGCCTGCTGATTATGAAGCGCTGCGGGATGAGATAATAGAGAAGCTGCAGACCCAAACAGACCCCGAGACCGGGGAGAGCATTTTCGCAAACGTGTGGAGGAGGGAAGAGCTTCGCGAGGGCCCTCACGTGTCGCGGTCTCCCGACATCCTCCTTGACTTGCACCCGGACTACTCACTCCCCATTGCCCTCAGGTGGAAAAACGTGGTGCGGGTGGCCAATCATCCCTTTCACGACAAGACGGGCATCCTCATAGCGTGGGGGCAAGATATCAAACAGAAGGGCACAATCGAGAATGCGCATATCACTGATTTGGCGCCGACTATTCTGCATACGCTGCATTCGCCCATACCTGACAATCTTGACGGGAAAGTCCTGCTTGATATTTTCGATGAGAACTCAAGCCTGCGGAAATCCGGCGTGATTCTTGTAAAAGCGGAAGAAACTGACAGAATGAGCCGCGAGGAAGCGGATGAAAAGGCAATCGAAAGGCTCAGAACTCTCGGGTACTTGGACTGAGTGGAAGTCGCCAAACAACGCCATAGGTCTGCGGTCATGGTGAGAAAAATGGCTTACGATACGATTAAGGTCGAGGCTATTTGCTTTAATTACGATACTGCCTCCACCTTTGCCCCAAGCGCCTTTAACTTGTCAAAAAACTGCGGGAAGGACTTGCTGACGGATTGCGGAGAGCTTATCGAAATCCCCTGCTCGACCGCCAGTCCCAGCACGGCAAACGCCATGGCAATGCGATGGTCGTCGAAGCTTTCAACCGACGCGGCCCGGGGCTTTCCACCAGTTATGGCCAGCTCGTCCCGCGTTTCCCCGGTTGAGATTCCACAGCGCAGCAATCCAGCTCTTACAGCTTCTACCCTGTTTGACTCTTTCAGCCTGGTTCTCGGTATTCCCGACAGATGGCTTTCGCCATCCGCAACAGAGCAGAGGATGCTCAGTACAGGCAGAAGGTCCGGACAATCACTCAGGTCGAACTCCAGCCCGGAAAACGGCATATCGCCCCTGACAGCCACACTGTCTTCGCCGACGGTGACAGATGCGCCCAGTTGCGTCAGCGCATCCAGTATGCGCCTGTCCGGCTGCAGGCTGCTTTTGCCGAGCCCGGTGACAGTAACTTCGCCCGCAAGCGCCCCGGCGCCAAGGAGGAACGCGGCTGAAGACCAGTCTCCATCAACCGCCACCTCCGCCGGGCGGTACTGCTGCGGATGGCATTCAAACAGAGTACCGTCGGCGTTGATTCCGGAGCTTACTCCAAAGCATCTCTGCATCTGCATGGTTAGTTCAGCATATGGCTTTGATTCCAAAGGTGCCGAGAGCTTTATAGTAACCATGTCCTGCGCCCTCGGTGCGATTATGAGCATGGCTGAGACGAACTGGGAACTGACATCCGGGGGCAGCTCGATTTCCCCGCCGCAGACAGAGCCATTGCTTTTGATAATTATCTGCTGGTCATCAGATTTCGCTTCAACACCAAGACTGCCCAGCGCGTCCAGCAGCGGCCCGTGCGGCCGGCCCATAAGCGAGGGGACACCTGTAAGAACAGATACGCCATCCACAAGGGAGCAGAACGCGGCTATGAAGCGCAGCGTTGTCCCTGATGCGCCGCAGTCAATGGGGCTTGTGGGTTCTTTCAGCCTGCCGCCTCTCACGGTGAAAAGAGATTCCGAGCAGGTGATTTCAGTTCCGAGCTTCCGCAAAGCGTTTAGCGTCGCCCCGGTATCGTCGCAGACAAGCGGGTTGCGAACCCGGCTCTCGCCATCCGCAAGAGCAGCCATGACAAGTGCCCGATGCGTCCCGCTCTTCGACGGCGGCGCCTGCGCAGTCCCCGAGACAACTGACTTCGATACCTTCACAGCTTCCATATTGGGTGCTCCATCAGTTTTTGTCCCTGTGGCGCGGGTCAAGAATGCTGCGCCGCAATACTTGTGCGCCTACTTCTCTATTAGCCTTGGCCCCCCAAGTTTGTCCTGGCGAGCCCACCCAACCGTGCAAACCATCCGTGAAACCCGTCTGTAAATAGAGTTCCTTACATACCAACGACTTACGGCATCTATTTACAGATTTCGCGGGGGTCTCTGCTACATTTGCGTGGCTCAGCGTGAATTGGGGATGGACGCAACTCCTTGCTACGTAAGCAGGTTGCGTCGAGATAGAGAATGTGGGTGTGTGTAACATCTTGCCCTGCAATGAGTTACCGTGAATTCTGACAAGTTAGAAGCCTTTCTGTCTTTCCGGTTCGGAACCGGAGTTACTGCTGTTTAAGAGCTTCTTGCTCTCTGATTTGTTATACACGCGAGCAGGCGGAATATTCCGGAAATCCTGGAAATCAGGCAAAAAAATCACTCTTTCTTACTCTTCTCGTACCACTGTTTCCACTTGTCATAGTCGGTGCCGAAGTCTTGGCCTGTAGTTCTGGTGAGAGCCTTTCCTGTTCTGCGGCAGTTAATATCGTTCTTGTCAGATAGCACGGCTATCAGGTGGGGAATCGCTTTCTTGTCGCCAATCCTACCCAGGCTGTCTATTGCGTCTTCTCGAACACACCAGAATTCATCATTAAGTGCCTCAATCAGTGGTTCAACACACTCTTCTCCACCAATACTGCCCAAGAAATATGCAGCCCAAGCCCTTGTCCAACGTCTATCGTTTTTCAGTGTTCTGACGAGAGGTTCTACTGCTCGCTTATCTCGGGTTCTTCCCAAAGATTTGACTGCATGATTTCGAATGATGCTTATTTCGGCTGTCGTCGTTTTGACCAGAAAGTCAAATGCGTCTTTGTCCCGGTCGATGACGCACAAAGCGTAGGCAGCGTCCAGTTGAGCCCATATGTGTTTGTTCTTGCAGCTTGCTACCCACAGCTCCCCGAGAGGCTTTAGTGCTCTTTTGTCACCAATGTCTCCTAATGCCCGTGCTGCAGCACCTTGGACGCACCCGTCTTTATCTTTCAGTGCTTTGACCAAGAAATCAAATGCCTTTTTGCCGCCTGTTTCTCCCATCGCCCAAGCAACTTCCTTGCGAACATAGTCCACAGGGTCGCTGAACGCTGCAACAAGCGGTTGAAAAGCCGTTTCTTCGCCTATCTGACCCAAGGATTCTGCTGCAAGAGAGCGTATTTCTGGGTCTTCGTTCTTGAGCATTGGGAGAAGGTGCTTGACCACGCTCTTATCGCCGATACTACCCAACGCTCCAACAGCTGCACGACGGGTATGCCTGTTTTTATCTTCCAAAGCATCAACGAGATATCTAACAGCCCTTTTATCGCCAATTTTCCCCAATGCTCCCGCAGCCCATCCAGGAACGTTCCCTTTATCGTTTCTAAGCACGCTAATTAAAGATTCTACAGCCTCTGTGGTTTTTAGGTCTCCCAAAGCTTCTGCTGCCTGACATCGGACATCACAGTCTTTATCTTTAAGGGCCTGAATTAAGGGGGTAATGGCTCTCGTGTCTCCAATATCTGCCAGAGCTTCCGCAGCGCTACTGCGCACATTCCAATTCTCCGCTTTCAAAGCATTTATCAGAGGCTCAACGGCCGGTTTGCCTATCATGCTCAGGGTTTCAGCAACTATGTAACTCTCTTTGTATTCACTGCAAGCCATAATCAACGGCTCAATTGCGGGAACTCCAATCTTACGCAACCTGTTTTGGGCTGTACGACTTAGTTCATAATCCCCACTTCGTAAGTCCTTTATGAGCTTATCTATTGCTTCTTTTTTCTCCTCTTGAGCCGATACTACGGAGACACCTTCTGCAAGAAGCATGAGAATTACCAGTGCGTATAGTGCCTTTTTCATTTTTCCTGCTCTTTCTCTTTCAACTCTTTCCCCGTAAGCGCACCGTGCTTTGGTGATGAGCAGGAGGCGATGGTTCTCTTGAGCTTCTCTATCAACTCGGCATCGCTCTTTTCGCCGTACCAGAGAGATACATGTATGTAAAGGACTTTGTCTTTCTGTTTGAATTGATAGCTGGTGTGGTATACTTTCCAGGGAATTCCTTCTATTTCCCTGGATATTATTTCCTTTATGTTGAACTCCATATCCGATGTATTTAAACACAGTTGCAACCCGTCATCTTCAGGACCCAGCATTTCATTCTGATAATAAGTCTGTCCACGGGGTGGCGGGTAGTGCGGCCCTTTCATCCATACCTTTCGCTTCCTGGTTTTGTACTGAACATCAAGCGAATCCCGCGCAGACGATGTCTGTACTTTAAGCCCCGCATCGGCAAAAACCTCCAGAAGCTTCTTCTCAAGTTTTTTCAGGACCTGCCCCGGCTCTGTTTTAGGCTCCTTGGTTTCAACGGGAGCCTGCGGCTTTGTTACAGGCGCTTTCTGCAGCTCTGCCTTGCCGCAACCGGCAAACAGTGCCAGAACAACCAGAATGTATACTGCCTTTTTCATTTAGCCATCCTTTGCTTTCCTGCGCTGCGTGGCGAGGTCGATGACAGCTTGTGCAAAAATTATTGCAAACAAAAGCCCAAGACCCCAGTATGGCACGCGTTTCCACTTGGGCATGCATAGTCCCATTATTAGCAAACTTGGCAAAAAAACTACAATCAAAGTATTCATTACTTGGCTTAAAGTTACTTGTTTCTCTTTGAAAGCGCCGCTTTTAGCCGCATTTTTACGAATTTTCCGAGAGATTATGTCCACCGAGAAAGCTATCAGAAAAAGCGAAGCATATACAGCTACAGCGATAATGGCGCCGTTGCGTGTCCATTTGTCCTCTGTTGAAGTAGCTTCATATAGGAGAAAGAGTGAAACGCCGGCGAAAAACAGATACCCCAATTCCGCAATATGTACTAATCGTATCTTCATCCCTCACTCTTCCTCTTTCTCTTTCAGCTCTTTCCATGAAACTGCGCCGTGATAGCGGAGGAGTTCTTTCATCTTCTCGCTCCTGGCCCGATCCAATGGTGTCTTGCCGTTACTATCTTGCGCATTTACATCTGCATCATTTTCAATAAGAACCTCTGCAATTTCCTTATTTCCAATAAATACACTGTAATAAAGCAGGGACCAAGACGACGTATCTTCTTCATTTACATCGACTCCGTTTAACTTGGAAAATGAGAACGGAACTTTTGCATTTACATCAGCTCCATTTGCAATAATAACCTTTGCTGCATCCCAAGATTCACGACATACGGCACTCCAGAGGGGAGTCTCACCAAGATCGTTTCTAAAATCAACACAAGCACCTGCAGAAATAAGAATCTCCACAATTTCCTTTTTATTTTGCTCAGCAGCAAAAAACAGAGGCGTGTTCTTCAAATAGTCTGTTGCATCAACATCGGCTCCTTTCTTAATAAGCTCTCTAATTTTATCAGTGTTGCCAGATTCGACTGCCCTGAAAATGTCTCTTTGCAAAAGTTTGGATTTTTCATCCATTTCCCGTTTACCGCAGCCGGCAAGGAGTATCAGGAGAGCTAAGATGTATAGTACCTTTTTCATATCACTCACATTATACCACAATGTGCGGCAGGAAGCAAGGTTGATGTTGAAAACCTGCACCGGGGCAACCTTGCGGCAGGGGGCAGCGTGGCAGGCTTGCTACCTCAGAACAAGGTAAATGCCATAGATCGCAAGGGTGAGGCAAATGACGACGATAAAATATCGAAATGCGCCGTACTTATATAGCCTTGCGATTGGGTTTATCTTTGAGGCGGAATCTACAGAATCTCGGTCAACCTTGACAAATAGTAGCCCAATGCCACTGACAAGGCCCAAAACTATAAAAACAATACCTATTACGGTATCCAGTTGCAATCCTGACCTGCCCTCCTAAAACCGGTCCAGGATGTATATTAGAATACAAGCTTTGGGAAGTCAAGAATGAGGGCAATAGCTTGAGTGCCTGAATGGCAGGAAGTTATGACTATGACAAGTTACGGAGCGAAAGCTGCACTTCATTAGAAAGGCACAGCTTTTTGGTATTATTTGCGAATGGCGGGATTAGTTCTGTTGCAGTTCGGTCAGGGCGTGGTGGAGCTGGGTGAGTTGGCCGGGGGTGTGGAGGGCGCTTGCGGAGAGGCGCAGGGTCGCCTTTCCCCTCGGGACAGTCGGGTAGCGCATCACGGGTACTATAAAGCCTTTATCGAACAACTTCTCGAATGCTTTTACCGCATCCTGCTCTTTGCCTATAACTACGGGGATTATGGGAGTTTCGGAAGGCGTTTCGCGCAGGCCGAGGTCTGCAAGCATCTTATTTATCTGCGTTACGTTTTCGAAAAGCTTTTCTCTCAGTTCGGGCTGGCTTTCCATAATTTTGAGCGATTCGGTAGCGGCAGCCGCGGCTGCGGGCGCAAGGCCGGTCGAGTAGATAAGCGGCCGCGAGGTGTTTGTAAGCAGTTCGACAAGCTCCGGGTCGCCGGCGATAAAGCCGCCCTGTGCCCCGACTGCTTTTGAGAGGGTGCCCATAACGATATCCACTTCGCCGGTGCAGTTGAAGTGCTCTTCCGCGCCACGGCCGTTTTCGCCAATGATTCCGGTTGCGTGCGCCTCGTCTATCATGGACCATGCGCCGAATTCTTTAGCCAGTCCGGCTACGTCGCCGACAGGTGCGATATCGCCGTCAATGGAGAAGATGCTTTCGGCGATAACAAGCTTGTTGTTGAAGCTTTGTGCTTCTATGAGTTTTTCGCGCAGCGAGTTCATGTCGTTGTGGTTGTAGAGGAGTATTTTCGCGCCGCTTAAGCGGCAGGCATCAATTATTGAAGCGTGGTTTTTTGAGTCGGAGATTATGGCGTCGCCGGGGCCGACGAGGGCGCAGACAGTGCCGATATTTGCGAGGTATCCGGTTGCGTAGATGCGGGCGGCTTGGCGTTTCTTGAAGGAAGCAATCCGGCGTTCAAGCTCCTGGTGGACTGAGAGGTTGCCGATTACGAGTCTTGATGAGCCTGCACCCGCGCCGTATTTTTCGAGTGCTTTGCCGGCTGCGGCAATCACTTTGGGGTGGCGTGAGAGGCCGAGATAGTCGTTCGAGGCGAAAGAAATGCAGGTTTTTCCCGCGATTTCGACCTGTGCGCCATCGAGCCGGGCGACTTCGCGCATCCTGCGGTGCAGGCCGGCTTCCCGGGCCTCTTTGAGCTTTCTTTCGATGTATTCACTCAGGGTTTCGCTCATATACGCGCCGCCTTGCGCAGGAGCTTTCTTGTCTGGTCAATATCTTTGTCTTTCAGGAGGATGCGTTTTGTTTTTCGTGTTTCGCCCGAGATGATGGCGAGCTGGTTTCGCTGCACGCCGAGGGCTTTTGCGAGCAGTTTTAGCAGGGCGGAGTTTGCCTTTCCCTTTTCGGGGGGCGCGTTCACGCTCAGTTTGAGCGCGCCTCCGTGTTCACCGAGAAATTTCGCCTTTGATGCACCCGGGCTTACACGAGCGCGAAAGACAGTCCCCGTGGGGGCGGCCGTTAGTTCAAAAGGCGGGCTCACTTGAGGTCTCCGGAGAGTTTTTTGACCTTGTCGGCAAAACTCTTGTCTGCCTTGATAGCTTTATCAAAATGCTTTTTTGCCTCGGCGGGCACGCCCAGTTCCTTGCAGAATACGCCGGCGGCGAGGTGGCCCGGCGCGTCGAGCTTGCAGGCATCGAGGAATGAGGCCATCTCTTCCGGCGAGAAGGTGTCCCACGGGCGTGGTGCTGTGCCTTCGACGTTGAGGAACCGGGCGATAATCTCCTTTTCGTTTGCGCGCACCACTGGCAGGTTGGCCTTGTTTACCTGGATAGTAATCGGGCGGGCAAGGGATTTTGAGTTTATCTGGTCTATGAGGGTTTTCATGGCGGACTTTATAAGTTCGATTTCTTCGAGCTTGATTTTCGCCATGTCCCGGTATTTCTGTAACTGAATGCCCAGAAGCAGTGAGCGGTAGACTCCTGCGGCGGTTTCGAAGCGGTGCTCGCGTATCATTGAGCGCGCTTTTGTGACGCTCAGTTCGAGCTGCTTCTCTTCCTGCGCCAGGTGTGCAGCTTCCTCTTCTTTTGCCTTTTTCTCAACAAGCTTGTCGATTTCACTGATTATCTTTGAGACCTCTTCGGTAATTTCCACTATCTCGTATTTACTGACCGAGTCAAGCAGGAGTGATTTGGCCGTGTCATAGCGCTTGAGTCCAATCATCTGCCGCGCCTTGCCTTTGACCACGGCGAACGTGTCCTTTGCAGCCTTGAGCGTTTCCTTACGCGCAGCGTCGATCTTCTTCGCGGCGGCGGTTCCGCTGAAGCGTTCGGGGAAGTTTGCCAGCTTTTCAAGTGCCTTGCCGAACCTTTGCCGCTGCTTGAAAACGCTGGCCTGGCCGAGTATCATGTCGGCCTGCGCCTGTGCCGCGCTTTCGAGCTGGCGTTTCTTTTCGGCAGTTTCCCGAAGCTGCTTCGCTTTCGCCTTTGCTTTTTCCTCGACTTCAGTTCCCGGGAATTCTTTTGCCACTTTGCTATATTTTTCGGCAGCTTCAACAAGCGCCTCGGGGTTGGCCTTTTCGAACTGGACTGCTACTTTGAAAGCGCCGAGAGCTTTCTTCTCGAGTGTTTGCGTGCCTATCTCCTTTTTGAGTTTCCTGGCCTCTGCTGCAAGTTCTGCTGCTTCCTGCGCCAGTTCGCTTACGTCGGAGTACTTCTGGGCGAACACTTTGAGAGCATCAAGTACATCGTCGGGTTTTTCTTCATCGAGAAGCGACCGGGCTGAAGAGAGCGCGTCTCTTGCATCCCTGAGCGTGGCGGTGAACTGCTGCTGCTGGCGCTGGTGGCCCCGAAAGATGAAGAAGCCCGCCGCGGCGAGGGCTGCGGCAACCAGTATCACGGCGGTTGGGATAAGCCGCGCCTTTGTTTTTGCTTTCTTTTCCGATGTTGGGACCCTGACACGCCCTTTGGCCACCTTGTTCTTGAGGTCTTCCAGTTCGCCGAGGAGATCTTCGGCACTCTGGTAGCGGTCGTTCGGGTCTTTTGTCATGCACTTCTGGACCACGTCAGCCACCTGTTCAGGTGTTGTTGGGTTCACCTCAAGCAGCTTCGGGGGTTCCTGGTTTATCTGCTTGAGGATAATTTCCTTGGGGCTTTTTCCCCTGAAGGGGGTCTTTCCGGTAAGCACGTGATACATTGTCGCGCCGAGGGAGTAGATGTCTGTCCTGCGGTCCACCCTCAGTCCCTGGGCCTGCTCCGGCGCCATGTAGTGTGGTGAGCCGAATATCCCTTCCTCTGCGACAGTAGAACCCGGCTGCACATGCCGGGCCAGGCCGAGGTCGCCTATCTTGGTTATCGCATCGGCGGTGAGCATAAGGTTGTCGGGCTTTATGTCGCGGTGCACCATGTTGCGTTTTTCCCCATATTGTAGCCCGCGCGCGCTGTCTATTGCGATGTCTATTGCCTTTTTGACAGGCTGTGCGCCCTCGCGGGTTATCAGCTCATACACGCTCCCGCCCGCCATGTATTCCATGGAGAAGTAATATATGTTTTCGTGGTGCCCGACATCGTAAACCTGGACAATATTGGGGTGGTTGAGCTGGCCCGCATTTTGCGCCTCTTGTACAAACATATCTATAAAGCTCGTGTCCTTGACAAGTTCTCTTGCAAGAATCTTGAGTGCGACAATCCGGTCGAGCGAAAGCTGGACAGCTTTATAAACAGTTCCCATGGCGCCCCGGCCGACACGCTCTTCAATCAGATAGCCGACTATGGTCTGCCCTGTGACAGTGTCGTGTCTTACCGTGCTCTGTTCCGCCAGGAATGAGAGGATAATTTCGCCTGCTTGAATCCTGTCGTCTATATCGAGGATGTGTTCTCTTATGCGTTCGCCGTTGAGGTAAGTGCCGTTTGCGGAGTCGAGGTCAGTTATGTAGAAAGCCCCTTTCTTGTACTCGATGGCGAAATGCTTGCGGCTGGCCATGGGGTCGTCGAGGCGCAGGTCGGCTGTAGCCCCGCGACCTACGACTATCGCGGAGGTGTTATTTAGCCGGACCGACTTGCCTTTGGCAGGGCCTTTTTCCACCACCAGCCTTGGCAAACGTACCCCTCCTCTGGTCTATGTTCTAAAGAGAGCTGTGCCGATTCTAAGATGCGTTGCGCCTTCTTCGAGGGCGACCTCGAAATCGTTCGTCATCCCCATGGACAAGTATCGCAGCACAGGGTTCCCGAGCTTTTCGTTTATTTTATCCCTGAGTTCCCGAAGTTGCACAAAATACTTCCTGCAATCCTGCGGGTCTGCGAGGAAGGGGGCCATTGTCATAAGGCCGGCCACTTCAACATGCTGAGCTTCTTGTGCGGCCTCCACAAGGCCCGGTGCCTCCTCGGGCTCAAGGCCGAACTTGCTCCCTTCACCGCTTGTATTAATCTCGACAAAGCATTCAAACCTGCCCGCCCCCGCGGTTCTCAGTTCCTTTTGGAGCCTGTCCAGCAGGCGCTTGCTCTCGAGCGAGTGCAGCGACTGAAAAATCGCGATTGCATCTTTGGCCTTGTTGCGCTGCAGGTGTCCTATCATGTGAAATCTTGCGCCCTTGACGCCTAACTCATGGAGCCGGGCTATGTTGGACTTTGCATGCTGGATATAGTTTTCTCCGAAGTCGAACTGGCCAGTTTCTACAGCAGCAGCTACTGATTCAGCCTCGACTGTCTTCGAAACGGCGATAAGTTTGACCTCGGAGCGCCTGCGTCCAACTCTCGCGCAGGCTTCGCGGATTCTGCCTTCGACAGTCTTGAAGTTCTCGGCGAGTCTGGTATTGAGCATTTCGATAAGACGATCCTCCTTACGGTAGGATTCTACTACCGCAAACCAGTTCTGTCAAAACCTTTCCAGCCTCTTAGGACGCGGGAAAGCCCCTATTCGCCGTGAAGCCGTACCGCGATTTGGACGCTTTCCAGTCTTTCCACCCCCTTTAGAGAGGATATCATGCCGACAATCGTGTTGGCAACAAAGTCTTGGATAAAGCCCTTTGCAGGCAGGTAGTTGCCGTTTACTGTTATGGTGGCTGCAGCCTTTTGTTTTTTTGCGAGCACGCCGGAAAGCAGGTGGTCAGTTAGTTCTGTTATCTGATTCGGCTGGAAGTGGGGCGCTTCTATCGGCAGTTTTGCCGGGCATACCACGGCCGCTATATTTGAAGGGAACTCACGCTCAGTCGCTTTTTCTTCTTCAAGTATTGCAAGCACTTTCGGCAAAGCCGAGCCGCGCCACCCTTCAGCCACAAGCACGTCTGCGCAGGCTGCGTATCGTGCAAGCGCGACTGAGAGCTTCTCTTCTTGTTGAGAACGGCGCAGGCATACTGTCTGGTTGTCGCTGATGAAAAAGACGCTTTCCGCGCCTGCCTCATCAAGAAATGTGGTGTCGCGCCCCGGGGCCGAGAAGTCAAAGCTGTGGTGCGAATGCTTTGCCGCGGCAACCCGAATGCCGCGCCGTGACAACTCGGCTATCAGCTCTTTTGCCACAGTTGTCTTGCCCGAGTTCTTCGAGCCTACAATACAGACAGTTGGAATAATCATCTTGCTCCTTTCTCCAAAAGGTAAACGCTCAAACTCTGTTGTGGTTGTGCAAGGCGCCGCTACCAGGACAAAGTCCAGCGATTGCGAAGCGGCGCCTTCCTTAAATCATCGCCGCAGAAGCGCGCCGTGTCAATAGCAAGAATCCAAATGGGTCAAGAATTGGGTACATCTTCTGCAACGATTATCGAACTTGCTGCCCTGCGCAAGGCGGCGGGGGCTTGGGGGAGGATAACAGGGAGAGTTGCAACACTCACTTGGCAACAATATCTTCAGCATCTCGGTAAAAAGCCCAACTCCTGAAAGCAGTGAACTGTGATACTATCTTCTGAGCTATCTCTCTTCTCTCTTTCTCTGTCCTCGCACGGTAGAATTGGTACGAGAAGGCTGTTGCCCTGAGGAAACCTGGAGCATCCTGGTTGTTGGCAACATCACGGTATAAGGCAAGCAGGGCATCTTCCCCGGGATTCTCAGGTGGAGGGCACACTGCACCAGCGCCCCGATTTTCCAGCAGGTAAGCTAAGAGTATCTGACAATAGGGAAGAATCTCAGGCGCGTCTTTGCGCGACACGATAATTTCCAACAAGCCCACATAGTCGTATTGTGGCCCCAGTTCTTTATCAGTGACCGGGTAGCAGCCGAACCCCTGCAAGAAGAACGAGAACATCTCGTTAGAAGACCACTTTTTGAAAGGCTTGCGCGCGCTATCTACGTCATGCTTCGCTGCATGCTTGTCAAGAAAGTTCGACACTTCCTCAACTACGTTCTTGGCGTGCTCACATATGACACGCATGCTGAAGGAAGTTGCCCACGCACTTCCCAGCGGCCCCTCACTCTGAGCCTTGAAATCCGGCAACAGCATTGGCAAGTACAAGCGGAGCCAACGAGCCTGAATAGTCTTTGGTATAACTGTGACCCAGACTTCCGAAGGCTCACCGCCGGGCTTCTTGGCCTCTGCTATCTCGGCAGACAAGCAGCCACTCAGCAGCAGGAGAATTGCCAGGATGTAGAGTGCATTTCTCATGGCACCTATATTTTAGCATCATCTGCGTGCGAAAGCAAAGTCTGGGAAGGTGCTGATATGAGGCAAGAGAGGGCTGTACGCCTTCAAGAAACACGAAAAGAATACTCCCTCTTTGATTATCGTGGGGGTGCAAGACATTTTTGTTGGTGAAGATTTAGCGGGTGGGCTTGCCCGCCGCGAGAGACGGGCCACAACCAATGACACGGCGAACGAGTTCGCCCGCTAAATACCTGCGACGTGAGCGGTAGGGCTTTTGTCACACGTTACCAACAAAACTGTCGTGGACACTTATCGTGGGTCGAGCATGAAATTTGCTTGATGGCTGCTTGGTGGGGTTGCTATAATACTTAATTCTACGGTGAGTTTTGGAGTATTGCGATGGTTAAGGATTCCGGCTACCAGTTGGCAATTGATGCTGACTATGTGAAGTCGAACTCGGTCCTTATGCCCGAGAGTGTATTCCCTCTGGGCACTGAACTGAAGTATGTTGCGCCTGAAATTCTGGAAGTGGACTGCAAAAAGCACCTCAGCATCGGTTCAATCCTGGACTCGACCCCGCTGCGCTGGGTGCACTTGCCGGAGTATTGGATCGGCAGGCGCATGGTTACGAACGGCGAGTACATGGCATTCTTGAACTTTATTTATGACGAGGAGGGCGGGAAAACAAAGCTTTTCGACCTGCCTGAATTTTGGAACTACGTCTGGAGCGATTTGAATAACCGCCTCCACTCGGTCAAGATGCCGATGCGTGCCCCGGATGGCACTACTTACGAGGCTGAAGAGAACTACTCTGACTGCTCCGGCTTTGTCGAGGCTTACATGAATTCTCTCAGGTTCGAGGTTGAGAGGGTTCTTACGGCTTCCGAGGGCGGCGGGGATGCCCAGGAGGGTGAGCGGGAAGTGATAAAGATAAAGCGCCGCGGCCAGAAGACGCAGCGCATTGAACTGGGAGGCCAGGAACTTGTCCCGAGGCTTTTTGCCTTTATGCGCTACGCCTTACGCGACTCGATAGTAGGGCCCGGCGAGGACGGGTTTGCCTTCCTTGGCGACCTTGAGCGCTCCGCGGTCGAGAAATACAAGAGCTTCGAGCAGGTGGAGAACGATATTAGGGCCCTTACGGCGCAACTGCGGTCAAGCTACCTGCAATCCATAGACCGGCGCTTTATTCAGGCTTTCAAGAAGGGGCAGTTCCGGGTCGCACCGATTTTGTTCCTTCAAAGGATGCGAGCCGCACTTGCCGCCATAAAAGACATAACCAAACCAGTTCCTCTTTCTCTGGTTCTGTACCCGAGATTCTGGGACTCGCCAGGCGGCAAGAGGAGCAGAGACTTCCTTAAACGCAGGGCCGAATGGCACGAGCTGCCTGTCGAGGGCATCACGCTTTTCGAGGCTCTTGCGTTCACCGTATGGCTGTCGACCGTTACCAAGATGACTGTGCAACTCCTCAGTGAGGCCGAGTATGAGCGTGCTGCATCCTGGCCGGCCGCGGATTCGATAGAGGGTCAGGAAAAGGTGGAACTTGACCCGGGGCTCAAAGACCTTTTGCCCTGGCAGCGTCGCAACGATAAGGACTTCAATTACTACTTCGGCCACGAGGGCAAAGAAGTAGACGAGTACTATGTTACAAACCGGTCCAAGTACAAAGAGCTGCTCAACGATACTGCGCGGGAAGTGCCTGATGACCTGCTTTATCAGCTTACAGGCTTCGGCTGGCACTGGACGTCCGACCGCTACGACGAGAAGGAGCGCAAGTACAACCGCTTCGACAGCAGCGAGTACCCCGTTTATGAAACAGTTGCCTGCTGCCTCAAGGACGGCGGTGCAGCCGTAAAGGCGTATGCCTATGAGCGGTATAGTAACGTACACTCGCCTTACTACGTGCTGCGCGGGTCACCGGATGTGCTCGGCGGGCCCGGGCTCGTGGTTCGCAGGTATTCAGCTTATCCGCTTCGCGGGTACCGCAAGGTGGGTTTCCGCTGGGTTATTAAACCTCAGGGATAGATTGGAACTGTTTCGGCAATAAGAAGAGATGGCGCCTATCTGAAAAAGCATATTTCCAACGGGTAATTGTATGCCTGAGAAAGATGCCAAAAAGGAAGCGGGTCCTGAGCAAAAAGAGACCGCGGATACCTTTGCAGACGGCATGTCCAAGGCGGCGCGGGTCGTCCAGGCGAAGCGGTTGCGCCTTCCTCAGCAGGTCAAGGTTATCAGGCCATCCGATATCAAGGCCATGGTGAACAGAATGGTGGCCGAGACCGCTTCCGCGGAGCAGGCTCAGACTGTCTCGAAGATGGCGGAGATGGAGCTAAAGATAACCAGTCTTCAGAACAAAGTTGCAAAGCTTGAGCCTGAGCGCGAATCTCTCCAGGAACTTGCGAGCGCGAGGGGAGAGCTCGTGGAGGCGCTGCAAAACGAGAAAGCTGACCTTTCCGAGAAAGTCGCCTCGCTTGCCGGCGAGCTGAACCAGAAAAGCAGCATGGTTGAGGACCAGGCCTCAAAGATTCAGGAGCTTGAGAGCGGACTGAGCCAGAAAAGCAGTTCGGTCGAGACCCAGGGTTCGAAAATTCAGGAACTTGAGGGTGAGCTAAAGGAGAAAAACAGCACTGTCGAAACCCAGGCTTCAAGAATTGAGGAGCTTGATGGCAAGCTTATCTCAACGCAGGAAGAGCTTGCCCAGACAAGGGAGAAGCTTGAGGCCGACCTGGCGGAGGTTCGCGGAAAGCTTGCGGAGGTGCAGACCGGGCAGGCCAACGAGGTGGAGATACTTCGTAAAAAGTACTCCCGGGAAATAGAAGAACTCCAGTCGAAGTTGAAGGCTGCAAACGAGCAAGTTTCTCAATTGTCCCAAAGTGAGAGCTCACTGGAAGAGGAGCTTGAGCAGCTTGCCGGAAAGCTTCAAGAGTCTGAAACGCAGCTTGAGCAGAGCGGGCGCGAGTCGGAAGAGAGTGCGACCAAACTCCGGCAAAAACTTGAAGAAGAAAATCAGGCTTGGGAGAAGGAGCGGGCAGAGCTTTCCGCGGCGGCGCAGGAGGAAAAGCAGGAACTTATCAGCGGGTTTGAAGCCAAGCTTTCGCAAGCGTCGCAGGAAAGCGAGTTGCAGTCCCAGAGTTACGAAGAGAAGCTCAAAGAACTACGGGAAGAAATCGAGTCTCTCAGGAAGTCCTCGCAAGAAGAAATCGCTTCATTGAACGCCAAGCTGGCAGAAACCGAGGAGTCAGCAGATCAAGAGATAGACAGTCAAAAGGCCAGTGCTGAAGAGGCCAGAAAACAGCTTGAAGAAGAGCACGAGAAGAAGCTGGCCGAATTGGAGCACGAAAAGGAGCGTCTCCTTGAGGCCGCAGAGCGTGCTAAAGAGGAGCTTGCTGCAGGCTTTGAGCAGAAGTCGAGGGAGCTTGAAGAGGAGATAGAAAAGGCACGACTTGCTTCTGAAGAGGAGAAGCAAAGGCTCAAGGAGGAACTCGAGAAGCAGCTTGAATCTGAACGCGAGGGTCTGAGGACTGCCTTAGAAGAAGAAGGCAAGAAGCGGGAGGAGCAGGGAGCCGGTTTCGAAGGCGAGAAGAACAGTCTGCTTGAGCAGATAAAATCGTTTGAAGAAAGAATAGGCTCACTTGAAACCGAGCTAGCGCAGCGTGGTTCCAAGGTGGAGCGTCTGAGTACCGAGGTTTCGGCAGTTAGGGAGGATGCAGCTCGCAGGGAAGGCGAGTTTTCGGAGGCTGTTGCGGCAGGCGAGTCGAAGCTTGCAGAGGAAGTGGAAAAGGGGCAGGCTGAGATTGAGAAGCTCCTTACAGAGGCCGCAAAGCTCAAGGATGAGATGGGAAAAGCTCGGCTTGCTTCTGAAGAGGAGAAGCAAAGGCTCAAGGAGGAACTCGAGAAGCAGCTTGAATCTGAACGCGAGGGTCTGAGGACTGCCTTAGAAGAAGAAGGCAAGAAGCGGGAGGAGCAGGGAGCCGGTTTCGAAGGCGAGAAGAACAGTCTGCTTGAGCAGATAAAATCGTTTGAAGAAAGAATAGGCTCACTTGAAACCGAGCTAGCGCAGCGTGGTTCCAAGGTGGAGCGTCTGAGTACCGAGGTTTCGGCAGTTAGGGAGGATGCAGCTCGCAGGGAAGGCGAGTTTTCGGAGGCTGTTGCGGCAGGCGAGTCGAAGCTTGCAGAGGAAGTGGAAAAGGGGCAGGCTGAGATTGAGAAGCTCCTTACAGAGGCCGCAGAGCTCAAAGAAGGCAGGACGGCTGCTGAGCAGTCACTTTTGAAAGTGGTGCCCATGCTTGATAGCGCGGTCAAGATGCAGGCTGAAGAGATATCCGGCCTGCGGTCGAAGGCGGCGGGCGCTGAAGAGTCAGGGCTTAAACTCAAACACCGGGTAGAAGGCGTGCTTCGCAAAATCGAAGAGCTTACTAATATCTATGAGAAGCTGAACAAGCACAGGCGCAAACAGCAAAAACTTCTGATGGATAAAATTCATGAGCTTGAAGCAGGCCTTTCATTTGCGGAGATTTTTGACATCTACGATTGCGCCAATTCTATTGAGCAGGCAAAGGAAACAGCCAAGGTGCTTGGAGGTTTGAAGGGGCAGCTTGGTGCGCAGACAACCAGTAAGCTCGAAGAAATGCTTGCGAGCGTCGAGACAGGCTTGCAGAAGGCCAAGGGCGAGTATGACGAGCTGCTTGAGAAAGTTTACAGCAAGCAGGGAGATATCAGGGTAGTTGTCGAGTTGCTCAAGGCGGAGCAGCTTTGCAGGGTTTTCGGTGCTTGGGTAGAGCATCTCAGCCAGTTGGCGCAGGTCGCCGCTGGCAAGCAGGAATAGAAAGGCCTGAGAAAGGCGCATGTCTGCTGCTCAGGAAGGTTGTATAGGAAGCTCGGGAGGATAACTGTTATGCCGGACGAGGAAAAAGACAAGTATGATGAGCTTGATGATCTCGACGATCTGGAAGCCCAGCTGGAAGAACTGCCAGTGGAGGAGGAGCCTGAACCTTTCGGCGAGCCCACAGCGCCGATGGATGAGCTTGTCGAGCAGGGTCAGGTCGAAGCTGCGCAGGAGCAGGGCGTGCAGGGTGTTCCGCAAGAAGGGGAGCCGGCGGGGGAATCTTCCCCGCGTGACGGAGGTACGCGCAGCGACCTGGGCAAGAAGATTGAGGATGCCGCCAAGGTCCGCGATGCCTCCGAGGTTCTGAGAGGCCGCAAGCAGGTCAAGGTTATCAAGAAATCGGCAATAAAGGCTATTGTTGATGAGATTATAAAGGTTTACGGCGGCATAGAGCACAAGGAACTGCTATCCAAGATCGCTGAGTACGAATTCAGCATGTCCAGCCTCCGAAGCGACAAGAAAGCCCTTGCAGAGGAGCTTGAGCGGCTGAAAAGGGAGCTACAGGATGTCCGGGACGAGACAGCCATAAAGTACGAGAAAGAGCTTGAAGATTTGAGGATGCGCCTTGCGAGCGCCGAGAAGTTACTTGCAGTAGACGGGTCGCAGGAAAGGGTTGCACAGCTTGAGGAGGAAGTATTACGCCTGCGCAGGCGTGTGGATGAGTTAGAGCGGGGTCTGGAGTTCGCCGCGGTGATTGAGGATTACGACTACGGCTTGGCGATTGAGACTGCGCTTGAGCACAGGCAGAAGATAGGTGAGATAAGTGAGTTGATCGACAAAGCTGTTGAAGCTGAGCCGGAGCAGAAAGATATGCAGGAGCTCAGGGAAGCACTGACAGCGCTGAGCAAGCGATGCGAGCTTCTTGAGGAGTTGTTCAAGCGGCACAGCGCCACATACATGGATTACCGAAATAAAGTGCACAGTAACGAGGGTTCCATTGATGTCGTGGCCGAACTGATACGGCTGAACGCGCGCAACCGGGGCTGGGGCCGGGAGCTGCAGCTTTGCGGGCAGTTTGTCGAGAAAGCCGAGAGCATTGTCAGGGGCAAGTAGTGGCAGATAAGAAGAGAAAAAAGTCGGCCACGCTGCAGAAGCAAGGCCGGCTTTTTTATTGCTGATAAGGAGATTCGGCTAAAACTCTTCTTCTTCCTCCTTGTCCAGTATGTCGTCGAAGGTCTTATCCAACTGGTCTGCAAGAGAGCGGCCGCTTTTTTCTTCCGGAGGTTCTTCGAAGAGACCTTCCCCTTCTTCGAGGAATTCCGACATTTCGAGGTGTTCTTCCACGGACTCTGCGAGCTCATCAACAGGTTCAGATTCTTCGCCGAGTTCCTCCGTGGGTTCTGCTTCGACCACTTCGGGCTCCATAACAATGGCCTGGGTAGGTTCTGAATCCATATCCTCGAACATAACTTCTTCGGTGAGGGCCTGGGTGGCCTCGGAGTCCAGTTCTTCAGAAACGGGGAACTCGGGGAGGGGTTCTTCTCCGGCGGCCACGGCCTCAAATTCTTCGGTCGGGGCGCCCATTTCTTCAAAGACAGCTTCGCCCTCGCCTGTCAGGATTTCAGTAGCCTCAACTTCTTCCGCCTCTTCGAAGTAGCCGCCAACAATAGCCTGAGTCGGTTCTTCCGGCATGCCAAACATTTCTTTCCCTGCCGTCGCGGGTGCTTCCTGGAGTGTTTCTGCCGGTGCGGCGCCCTCTTCAGGGAACACTTCGTCAAGTACGTCCAGCCTTTCTTTTTGAGTAGTTGGGGCAAGTATTTCAGTACCTTCGTGTTCGATATGCTCTTTCATGCGGCGGGCCTCTTCGATAAGGGCCTGCGTGGCTTCGCTGCCGACAGCTTCCAGTTCTTTTCCCTCATCGGCAAGAATAAACTCGTCTTCGCCGAGGAATACCCCTGTGCCTATTTCCTGTGTGACATCTTCGGGTACTTCCAGCTCGGCTGCTGTAGGCGCTCTGTCGAAATACCGGTATCGGTAGCAGTACTCATCTTCTGCTGGGTAGATTTCCACGGAGTCGCCGTGGCTGAGTTCCGTCCAGTTGGTGCTTTCGATATTGTTGATAAACACTCTGGCAGTTTTGCCGTGGATAGCCAGACAGGTGGGCTTGTGCTTGGATCCCTTGAGTTTAAACATAATTGTAGCCGGGATTTCCGCTGTGCCAACCGCGCTGCTTCTTTCTCTTTTCCATTCACTGAGCAGGTGGCCGGTGCCGCCGACAATGTGGAGTTGCTGCTGGTCGAATTTGGGTCCGCTGGCCAGCAGTACCAAGAGGACTATGATGAGCAGAAGAGCCGCTCCCGCAATAGCTGCATAAATCCAGGGGAAGCCTTCTGGAGGAATCTCTGTTGCAACGGGAACCTTCTTATCGACGCTCGTGTGGCGGAATTTGGCTGTAATTACCAGGTCTCCTACTTCACCTGTGTCAGGGCGGTCTGTGAGGTTAAGGTCCAGAGAGACCGGCACCGACGGTGTTTCGAATGAAAGCTGTGTTGTTGCCAAGGTTGTGCCGGAGATAGCAGTGGTGACTTGCGCCTCTTGCATTATCTTGTTGAAACTCGTGCTCACCAGCGGGGTTTCACCAGGCGCCACGTCGGTTTCAACCACAAGGTTTGCGCGTACCGGCTCGTCAAGCTTTCCCGCCAGGACCAGTGATTTGACGGGAACTTTTCCGTCGTCCGCTTGGATGGCGAATACGCGTATGTCTCTGGGCTTAATAAGAATCTTTCCAGGCTCGCCGGGCTTAAGCACACCTTTTCCCAGCGGGGCTTTGCGAATTTGCCACTCGTCGAGCTCGTCAAGAAACAGCTGGCCTCTGAGCTCGCTTTTTTCTTCATCCCAGCTCAGGTGGACTTTCTTTTCGCTGTGGGATTCCGTCTGGGTAACAGTGACCTCAAGTCCCTGTTCTTTCTGGCTCTGCGCGAGTGAGCCTGTAACCACATTGCCTATGATTTCAACATACTGGGCGATAAGAGCTTCCGTTTGAGAGAAGCGCAGGTCAATGAGTGGACTCAAGACGGAAAAGGGTATTGAGATAGGTTTTGACATGTAAGCGTAATTGCCTGAGACTGTTTCCTTCAATGCGGCTACGTTGATTATCAGTTCGTACTCGCCACCAGGTGCATCCTTGGGTAAAAGATGCGCAACAAGGCTTTTTGCAATAGAGGGTTCCTTGAACGGGAAGGTTTTGTCGGTTACATTACCGTCCACGTCCCTGACACGTAGCAGAACCTCCGATTTGGCTACAAGGTTGGGGTCTGTAATGAAAGAGACCGTCTTTGCGTCTCTTAGACCTGCTTCAACGCTGATGGCTTGGCCCGGGTAGAAGTCACTCGTCACACCTATTGTGCCGACATAAGGGGCAAGGTTGAAATCCACATATTCGAGGAATTCAAATGTGCTTGCAGAGGCCGACTTGTTGGTTACAACGATGCTGTATTCGCCAAAGGGCTCGTTTGTTATGCTCACGAGGCGGTAGGGTTCCTTGTCGCCGATTACCGTGACCCCGGGATTGCTGAGGATCGAGTCGCCAGAATCTTTCAGGATATCGATTGAGAAGTCAGTTGTTGCAGACAGCAGGAACAGGTGCGTCGCTGTTGTTCCCTGATAGATGTGGAAGGGCCAACGTGCCTCCGATGCCCCTTCAGTTTCAGACCTCAGGTAGGCAAAACCGCGCGCGATACCGTAGTCGCAGAATTCTTTGGGCAGCCCGGAAAATGCGGCTACAAAAACGGATTTAAGGTTTTCCTCGGAGGTGTTAAGTAGCTGGACGTTGTCGAGCTTATTCATCTCGACAAATACCTCGCCGGGTTCCTCTTTGCCGGTGTTGATGCAGGTAATAAAGAGGTCTTTCTTCGAGGCGATAGTTGGCAGGACATCTTCTTTAAATATCTCTGTAGCAGCCTGATTGAGGTTGGGCCGGTTGACAGGCTTGCCTTGGGCAATTAGTTGTGCGCGGTAGGCCTCGCGGACGTCGTTGCCCTCGACAACATTCATTGAGCCGTCTGAAATGAGAATAATCCATACCTTGTTCTTCTCTTGCCGTTTTTCTCTCTCATCAAGTATATTCCATATTATTTTCTTGAAGGCATAATTGAAATCAGTCCCTTTGCCAAGGGCTTTGATTTTTGAGCTTATTGCGCTTCTTATTTGGAACAACCGGAATTGGCGAAGCTGGGAGACTGACGATACCTCTGTAAGGTCGAAAACTGAGCCCAACCCGGCGGACTCGTTCCAGCCTGCGAACTGGACAACGGCGACTTTTCCGCCTCCGCGTTTCTGCGTTATGTCCATAAGGGCTTTGGCCACGGCCTTTCTGAACTCCCCGGGGTCTGTCCAGGTCAGTGAGGCCGAGGCGTCTATTGCGAAGATTATGTCGAGATTTTTCTCGCCTTGTGCAGGTGCATCTTTGGGAGTGGCATTGTCTTGCGGCATCTCTGGTTGGGCCTTTTTATCGGGTGCGCTCTCGTTGTCGCCGGGTGCATCTTCCGACTCTTGGGTGGGGGGCTCCTTCTCAGGTGCAGATGCTCCCGGCTCCTGGGCAAGTGCCATACCCAGCAGGCATAGGAAACCGAGGAACACAACGCTTAGTTTTCTCATAATACATCTCCACCCTTATTGCTGCTATCTTGATATTTCTATGCCGACCGGGATACTAACCCTGACTTTTTTGCCGTCACGGTAAGTTATCGAGATTTCTGTTTCCCCTTCGAAAGTGCCTGATTGCAGGTCACTGGAAACGAAGAATCTCAAGTTAGCCTTGTATTTCTTGCCAGGCTCAAGCTTTTTGCCGTCCCAGCCCTCGAGTGGTACAAACTCGATGTCGTATTGGCCTGAAATGAGGCCTTTTGTCTTTGAAAGGATGTCCTTGACTGCGACTTCGAAGTCGAGTTTCTCAAAATGCTCGGCCCAGATGGTGAGGGTTTGCTCAACCCAGCCGGTTTTGTCCGCTGTCAGCTTCAGTTCCTGGGGCTCACAGAACAACTGCGGTGTACCGCTTATGGACAGTATGACTTTAATAACCCGGGGTGCAAGGTCTGCTATCTCCGACGTTATTCTCAGCTCGCCTGTGTAAACCCCGTCAGGCGCGTCAAGCAGAATCGAAAATCCAAGAGAAACGCCCCCATTCGGGTTTTCAATTATCAGGGCATTTATTGTGTCTTCCAGTTCTGTCTTGAGAGTTAGAGGCTCATATGTAAGAGCTATAGGGGGTGTTACTGCGACAGGAACCGGGTGTACAAAGTCTTTGCCCGGGTAGGCGGCGAGTTTAATCTCCTCAGGGGCCTCCATCTTGTATATCCCTGCCGAAATCGGTACGGGCAGCTCAACACCCTTGCTGTTGTTTGCAAGTATGGTGTTATCCAGGAGGAGCGGAAACTGGAGCGCACCGAACTCAGTGGCTTGCGATGGGTTGAGTGTGAGGGTGACT
>CAYWBA010000004.1:24082-29758 GCA_964455955.1 uncultured Planctomycetota bacterium
TCTCTTTCTTCGACTTCCATCTATGATATGGGGTTTCTGCCTTTCCTCTTTGGTTGCTGTAAATTCTGCGGGTTCGGCTGTAAGCCCGGGTCTGGTGCCTCCTATCACGACGGCGACTTCGCCGGGGTATACGGCTGAGACTTCAATTTCCTTGGTAAACGGTCCCTCATCGGTCCAGTACAAGCCGAAATCGATTGTGTCCGGCTCAGCGGTGATGGCGGAACCACCCGGTTTTATTCCCACACTGTTGTCCGTGAAGTAGAGCCAGCATCCCCCGGCGGGACAATTGATTGTCAAGGTTGCCTTCAACTTGAACTCGACCGGTTCCTTCCCTCCTGCAAAGAGGTATAAATTGCCGCTAAAAAGTAAAGAAGAACGCCCGTTTGTCGTCACTTCTGAGAGCGCCAGTACTTCTTTCGCCGTGTTGCCTGCACCCACAGGCTCAGCCACAATCTCCATGCCGCCGAATTGTTTAATCATGTCAAACAGTTCCGGGTTGTCAGTAGTCGCTTCTATTGCGATGCCCACCGGTTCGGACTCTTCATGCGAGTTTTTAAGAGAACCTTCAACGAAAGAAAGCTTCACAGGCAGGTTGCAGAGTATGTGCGAGGTCTTGGCTGTTCCCTGCACCTGAATTTCCCAAAGGCCTGAAGCGGGATCCCAGACGTTGAAAATGTCAAGGGGAGCACCTGTACCCAGCTCGGGCGGGTAGGCATAGACCGAGGGACTTTTCCTGTCCAGCACCATGGACTCGGAAGTGACCGTCTTAGGTATCAGCGAAAGGAAACCTGCATCAGGTGTGTCTTTCAGCGCAACCATCAGCAGGTATTCGGTTCCCGGCAGTATGGTCACTGCTGAGAGGTCGCCAACAAAGGCAAACATGTTCTGGGCATTTGCGGATAGGTTCAGTGAGGCATCAAGCAACTGTTCTGCGGCATCTATTTTGTAAGCCTCTCCGCCGGACTCATGCGTCACCGTTTCAAGGAAAGAAATCTTGCGTTGCGGGGTGAATGCCATCGCACTTATCTGCCAGTCGTTTTGTTCAAATTTCTTGGCTGTGTCAAGGATAATGCCTGTATCCCCGCGATTATGCTGTCCGTCGGTGACAAGGACCATGGAGGCACCCTTCGGAGCCTGCGTTTTGCTGAATAGGTCCATGCCTTTTTGAAACACGACTTCGAAGTCGGTCTTTCCTTCAAGCGCGAAACTGGCCGCCGCCTTTGCAACCCTCTCGCGGTCCTTTTTGGTGCTGAGTGTTGTCATGGGGGTAAGCTCTTCCACCCGGTCGGAGTAAGCCACTACCCCCACCCTTGAGCCAGGGGGTGCCATTGCAAACATGACCTGCAGGCTTTCCGGCCAGAAACCTGTGGGGTCATTCAGGTACATGCTCTTTGAGCGGTCCACCGCCACCAGGATGGTTTTTGCATGCTCTGAGGCAAGCGGGCCGGTCGCATGGGGTGCCCCACATCCTACAACAACGACCGCACATGCAAGAATTGTCAGGAGTGAAAAAATTAGCGCCTTCATAGCTTACCTCGCAACAAAAAGTGCCGCCAGTTTACTTGCTGCTTACAGCCACGACCGCTTTCTGAATCGGTATCCCGTTTCTGTCAAGGAACCCTCGGCGCAGGAGACCAAGGATAGTTCCTTCGGGCTTGTCTGAGCTAACCTTCTTGCGCTCGTATTTGCTGGGATCGTAGCTTTCGTCAAAAGTTCCGCCTACCGAGACAAGGATTTCGCTCAGGCCGCCGTCCTTGAGAATTGAGATGATGCGGCCGTTTATCTTCTTGAGCCTCTGCGTCTGGCCGGAGAAAACCTCGCCTGATTTAAGTCCCCTCGGGTTTTCCAAGGTATGGAGGAGGTTGAGGGCATAGCGGGCCACTGTCAGGGCGTGGTCCCCGGTTGTGCCGTAAAGCTTTTCGCGCCACTCAGTCAACGAGCCTATAGCCTTGAGCTTCATTTCCGCCGCCCGCTCACTGCCGGCTTTCAGTGAGGCCACGGCTCCCGTTGCAGTTTCAAGTATTTCATCCACTTCGGAACGTTCACCGGAGCTTACAAGAATCTGGGCCTTGCGCACGATGTCGTTGTTCAGCGTGGCGCCCCTGCGTCTGATAGCGAGGATGGCATCGGCTGGAGCTGATGAGTATGACTTTTTCTCTTGGACCGCGGCGGTGTAATCTGGAACACCCTGCTCAATTTCGGCGCGGCTGGTTTCGCCCAGCGGGAAGACACGGTAACCCATCTCGCTCTGCAGAAATTCCGCCAGCGAACGTACAAGCGCAGCTACCGCGTTCTGCAACGGGGCATAGTACTCACCAATATATTTGTATGAGATGGTATCAAGGAAGTTGATGCAGTCGAGAACAATTCTGGCGCCCTTGGAGCCTATTCGGTCCTCTTCGGACAAGCTGGCATACACTTCCGTTGACTTCGGTATGAAGGCGAAGTCTTTGGCTGAAACCTCCAGCCCTTTCTTTTCCATAATTTCCTGCAGACGAGCCAGTTTGCTAAGTATGGGCAGCGCTCCCTCAACATCTGGCAAAACTTCTGGCTGTTTTTCCTTGACGGCCAGTGACTCCTCCATGTTTTCCTTTTTTGTTTCTTGGCTGACCGCCTTCATCTCTGATGTCTTATATTCTCCGGAGTCTGTCCCTGCTGCTTCTTGGATATCTTCGAACATCTCTTCGAGCGGAGGTGGTTCCAGCGACTGGGTGTCATCCATGCTGTCAACAGATTCAGATTCTTCCTCGGGAGGATATTCAAGACTCTCCACGTCACCTGCCGGTGTGGATTCCCTAAACTCGGAGATACTGTCTGCCAGGTCGCTGAAGCGGCCTGAAAGAGTCTCAAGCAGTTGTTGAATTTCTTTAAGAAGTTCTTCTACAGACGCCATATTACAACTCCGTTGCGGTGCGGAAAGCTTCCGCTCCCAAAATGAGCGCACTCTGGTGCTGCAAGCATTTTGCCTTGTTGCCGGGTTCAACCCGGTGGCTGCGCCACTAATGGTATCCGGAGAAGGGGAACTCCTCGGGTTTCCAGGACTCTTTGACAGGCTTGAAGAGATAGTACTCGCCTGTGCCCAGATCAACGGCGCGCAGCTCGCGGTTCTCGATAAGCTCTACGCGAATCATGTAGACCTTGTCTTCCTGTCCTTCTGTTTCGTTGTGGTTCTTTGCTTCCGGGTTTGGGGCGAACTCCTCAAGAACCCCGTCAGGCTTCGCGAAATCGAACCAGCCGAGATAGTGGGGCAGGGCGCCATCGTGATAATCCGCATACATCGGAAGTTCTGACATGCCCGGATGGATTAGAGAGAAGTTCTTTTCGTCCAGTATCTTTTCTGCGCCGACTTCCATGTTGCGCCCGAATATGGGGCAGAACCCTCTTTCGTAACCTTGCAGGACAAGCTCGCGATTAAAGAGACCGACAGTGTAGGGCAGCCTTTCAAGGAAGCCCCTGGCTGTATAGCTGATAAGGCCGCTTTCTCCGAAGTCGCGCCTTAGCATATACTCCTCACACGCGCCGACAGCCGTACCTGTCTTGAGCTCGGCGCGGTTCATTACAAGCTCGCTCTCGTTAATCTTGAAGATGTCAAGGACTGTCTTGCGCACGATCGGCAGGTTGGAAGAGTTGCCGCAGAGAATTACGCGCAACTCCTTGCCGTCGGCGGAGCTTGAGCCCACCTTGCGGAACGTAAGGCCGCCTGAGGCCTCAGTCCGGACTGACTGGTAGAGGGTGTAAGCTTTCCGGACCGTTTCTGCAATACGCGGCTCGATATGTTTATTGAGGGTTTCAATGTCAACTTCTATTTCGTTGAAGACTATCGGTTCTACACCCATGTACTTGGCGACTTTCTTGAGGACGCCCGTAACCTTCACAACACCTTTTTCGCTCTGGGAAAGGCGTATCTTGAGAAGGTCGGCCTCGTGCCAGAGGTCATAGAACAGCTTGCGGGCAAGCTCGCTCTTCATGGGGTCGTCGTCTTCGTATACCCCGAACTTTGTTGGAAGCATAGTGTCAATTGCGTCTTCGAGAAGCTTGGCCCTGCGTTGTGACTGGTCTTGTGCGACGTAGCTGCCGTCTGACTTCTCGGCCTCAATGACGGTTGTCACGAAGTCTATGCCATCCTGAGTCACGCGCTTGATAATCTCTTCTTCCTTAAGGACGGTTTCAATCGCATTTTGCCAAGTGTTCTCATCAACCATGTTGATGATATCCGCCACGGACGGGTCTTCTTCCTCTTCGGTCTCTTCTTCCTCCTTTTGCGCCGTGGCAGCTGCGCCCCAGACATCAAGTTCTTCTTCTTCCTCTTCCTTTCCTTTCACAGGGGCGCCCCAGATGTCCTCTTCTTTCGATTCTTCCGCAGACTTCTCCTCTTCCTTGACAATAAGGTGTTCGAGCGCATGCGCACCTGCAAGCAGCACCCTGTGCTTGAGGATATTGAACATCTCGAGGGTAACGTTGTCGCCGCCGTAGTAACTTTCGCCGCTCAACCCCTTGAGCTCCGTAGTGATATGAAGCTTGCCTTTTTCGTCGCGCGACATTTCAACATCAACAAGCGAGATATCCACAGTACCGCCGCCGAAGTCGTACACCAGCAGTTGGTAATCCTTCCTCAGAGTGGCAAACCGCCTGAATTCCTCAAGAAGGGTGCCATAGATGTAGTTGAAGGCCGCGGCGCTTGTCTCGTCGAGGTACATCTTCACAGAGTCTTCGCTGACCTTGATTCCCCGCGCTCTCAGTGCGCTCTCAAACGCTCTCTTCACCGCCATCTTGCGGTCCATGCTGAACAGTGTCGGATAGGTGGCAACAATCTGCGTTATTTTCTCGCCCATCTCCTCCTCTGCGCGGCGCAGGATATCACGGATGATAAAGGCTGCAATCTCCTCGATATGCCACCTCTGCCTGTGCTCACGGCGCATGCCGGCGTGCTGGTCCAGAACGATAAAGCCTTTATCATCTCCCAGCACGCGTTTGATACTCATGAAGTACGAGTATGTTTGGCCTGAGTACTCCTTTATGTCGTACTTGGCTTCGTTCCCTATGACAAAGTCCGGGTTTTCGCGGTTGGAGACATCGCGGAAAAATATGAGTGAGGGAACCTCGGGAGAGGGCTTTGCGCGCTTGAGCGCGTCCTCGATACTCGCGCTCTTGCCGATTTTGCCCTTGTACGCGAAGCAGGAGTTGGTTGTGCCGAAGTCCACTGCAAACACACCTCGGAACACGAGGCTTTCTTCTATGATTTCCTGGACGATGATGGATATCTCGAGCTTGTCACCTTCCTCAAACTCAATCAGCACACTTCCGTCGTAGGAATCCTCGCTTGGGAAATACTTGTGATTTGTGTTGATGTCGATGATAACAGGCTTTTTCTTCTTGGGCCCTATTTCTATCGTGCTGCCACGGTACAGGCCTTCAAGCTCGATCCACTCGGGCTTTTCAACGTCGGCTATGGTAAGCTTTATTGGTTCAGCCTCCGTGTTGGAGAGATTGATTATGTTGCGCTTACCGCCTGAGTTTTTTTTCAGCTTCCGGAAAAAGATCGGGTCCGGTACAAGTGCCATTATTTCTTACCTCCTGCCGATTAACTTTCCTAAACCGAGTCCTTAATTGTTCTGGCGGGCAGTTATTCTTCCTTTGAGCCGAAGATGGAGTCGACCGACTCGTAACGCTTGCTCA
>CAYWBA010000005.1:0-24916 GCA_964455955.1 uncultured Planctomycetota bacterium
AATCTGTAAATAGATGTCGTAAGTCGTTGGTATATAAGGAACTCTATTTACAGACAGTTTACAGGCGCAAATGCCGGGCTGTTCTTGCGCAAAAGGGGATATTTTACCGCAGAGACGCGGAGGTGGCGCGGCCACTTCTGAAACTTTAGAGAACGACAGAACTTAACTTGAGTCTGTTGCGCAGAAGTTTAAGGCTATTTGTGGGCAGGCACTGCCTGCCGCAGAGGGAGAAAAAGAGAAGAAATCAATTATGGTTTTAAGAAAAGGAAAAAAGGAAAAAGTTCTTAACCTCCGCGCGCTCTGCGTCTCTGCGGTGAGATTTGAGCGCAGGGCAAAAACTGCTGACACGGGGTGAACATTGTCGATATTTTCTTGCACAAAGCGCGCTGGCACGTATTATTGGCAGGACGAGAGGTGCTGTTTTTTGAAGCGGGAGGAGAGAGAGATGAAATTGCTGCAAATACCGGCAATAGCAGTGGTGCTGACCCTGGGGCTCTTCGGCTGCCAGGCTGCCAAGCTGCCCACTATTGTAGCGCAGGTGGAGGCAACGAGTCTTGCCGCCATGCGGACTGTGAACCTTGTCACTCTGAGTCTGGCGGGCGAGGATGGCGAGAAGTTCAACAAGCTTCTTGAGCAGAAGCTTACTGAGACACTGGGCATCTATATCAGCCATGGCTCGCGCTGGAGCCTGACAGTTCTGGAAGTGAAGTACGTAACTCCGCACTTCAAGCAGGAAATCCAGCACTACAAGCTTTCCGTGGAGGCTGAACTGGTGGACCTTGACGGCAAGCAGGGGTGGCGCGCGGTTGTCGCGACGCCCGAGCTTATTGCAGGGCCTGAATGGCCTGAAGGACAGGTACGCGAGCACCTGGTTGACTCTGCGGTGAAAGCGCTTGTGGAGCAGTTGCCGCTGATACGTATGGAAGAGGAAGAAGAGGAAGAAAAAGCGGAAGAAAAGAAGAAAGAGAAGTAGGGGCTGAGCAGGCAATGAATATTATTCTTACAGGTTTTCGCGGCTCCGGGAAGACGACGGTCGGGCGCGAGCTTGCCAAGCGCATAGGCTTCTCCTTTGTAGATACAGACGGGGAGGTTGAGCAAAAGGCGGGCAAAACAATAGCCCGGATATTCGAGTCCGGTGGCGAGGCCTGTTTCAGACAGCTTGAGGAAGAAACGGTGATTAGCGCCTGCGGGCTCCAGAGGCACGTAATTGCCCTCGGTGGCGGTGCGCTGAAAAACCCTGCGCTTGCGCCAGTTGTCAGGAAGGCAGGGGCGGTGATATTCTTGAGCGCCCCGGCCGATGTGCTCTATGAGCGTACAAGTGGCGACAGGGCGACGGCTTCTCGCAGGCCGGCTCTAACGCCTGCAGGCGGGCTGGCTGAAGTGAAGGAGCTTCTAACCGAGAGGCTTCCGCTCTACCGCCAGACAGCGGAGCTTACGGTTGACACGGCATCTCTGGCGCCGGAAGCTGTGGCTGCGCAGATAGAGGCCCAGTTGAGGTGCGGCAAGCTTGCCGGCCGATTTTCAGGTATTTGACCTTGACAAGTGCAAGTAACATTGCTTATACTAAGCGCAGAATTGCAGGCAAAAAAAGTTCCGGTGACCATAACAGAGGGGAAACACCCGTTCCCATTCCGAACACGGAAGTTAAGTCCTCTGTGCCGATGGTACTGCCAGTCAGGTGGGAGAGTAGGTCATTGCCGGGACTTTTAATTTTTAGGACTTGCCCGTGCAGGACGCCAGGCACTCAACACGAACTTCAGATGGGGAGCGCGGCCCGCTGCTTTCGGCCGTGATGCCTGCCTACAACGAGGAGCCGGTAGTAGGCGAGATTCTGCGGCGGGTGGCCCGGGTTCCTGTTGAGAAGGAAATTATAGCTGTTGACGACTGCTCAACAGACGGTACGCTCAAAGAGATACTTCGCTTTGCCGCTGAAAATCCGCGAGGCAGCCTCAAGGTTATTCGCCGCGACCGGAACGAGGGCAAGACGGCTGCTGTCCGGGATGGCATTGCCGCTGCGAGCGGCGAGGTAGTGGTGATTCAGGATGCCGACCTCGAGTACGACCCCGGCGAGTTCCCGCGGCTTCTTGAGCCGATTCTGGCCGGCCGGGCCGAGGCGGTCTACGGCTCGCGCTTCACGGGCGCTCTGGCCCCGGGCTCAGGGCTCCTTGGAAGGCTCCACCGCCTCGTCAACAAGTCTCTCACATTCCTTTCAAACCTGACAACCGGCATGCACCTGAGCGACATGGAGACCTGCTACAAGCTGATTCGCCGTGACATCCTGGGGCGTGTCGAAATCGAGTCAAGCGGCTTCGGTTTTGAGGTGGAGATAACCGCGAAGCTTGCCCACATGCGTGCAAAGGTTATTGAGCTTCCCATCTCATACCGCCGCCGGCGCTACCGGGCGGGCAAGAAAATCGGTGTTTGGGATGGCCTTGCGGCGTTGTGGTGGATTGCACGCTTTGCCCTGGACTGACCGGGTCTTTTCAGTTGCAGGCAGCGTCCCTCTCTGGTATAAGGAAAACATGAACGCGGACCGGAACAGAGTCTTTGTAATTCTTGCAGCCCTTGTGCTGCTGGTGAACGTGCCTGCGTGCTTCTCGCTGTCATCGCGGCTTCCGGGCTATCCCGAGGGCAGCGTCTCAGCACGCCGGGCGGTCAAGAAGCTTGCCATAGTCGGGTTCCTCGTGCACTACAACCTGGGGCCCGAGGTGAATCTGGCGACTGTCTTTAACCCGGACGCGTGGCGCCAGCAGACGGTTGAATACGCGTTTGCCGCGTTTGCAGCCGAGCTTAAGAGGAGCCGTCATTTCAAGATTTTGCCGCCTTCGGCGGTCAGGGCGAACCGGTACTATAAAAAAATGAAGATAGACCCCGACCCCCGCAAGCTCCTGCGCGCCACCAGCCCGGCGTGCCTGCGCAGGCTGAGCGCGAGCAACAACTTCGACTACCGCAGGCTCTGCAGAGCCCTCGGCGTGGATGGCCTGATTCTCCTTGAGTTCAGCTACTCCATGCACTCCGGCCTGTTTCTGCGCAGCGCGCGCATTATTTCAGCAAGCCTGACCTCATTAGACAAAGACGGCTACATCCTTTACAAGAGAGAAAGGTTCGCGCTATCATCAGGCGGGAAGTATTTCAAAGAGTACACGTGGCTGCGCATGAGAAGCCCTAAGCATGACAAGTATTGTCTGGGCATTGCGGTGCGCGCGATTGCGCGTGACTTTATCCTGACATTCGCGCCGCGGTGACCGGGAAGAGGGGGAAGACTTGACCGAGCAGTGGCGACTCATCCTTCAGAAAGACACAAGCGCCGCTTACGGCCTGGCTGTTGATGAGGCGACGGCGCTCAGCGTGTCGCGGAACAACTCGCCACCCATTCTGCACCTGTACAATTTCCTGCCCTGCGTGGTGCTTGGGCGGTACCAGTCAGCCGAGGATGCGCTGGACCTCGAGGCGTGCCGCAACTGGGGCCTCGAGGTCAACCGCAGGCACACGGGTGGCGGGACTGTGATGATGGGCCCGAAGCAGCTTGCTCTGGGCTTTTCCATTCCCAAGAACTACACTGGCGCGGGCCCGTCAATAAACCACCTTTTCAAAAACCTTGGCGGCGTGCTCTGCAAGGCACTCGCCCAAATCGGCATCAGGGCCAGGTACAGGCCGAAAAACGACCTGGAGGTGGGGGGCAAGAAGATTGCAGGGCTCTCGGCTTCACTTGAAGAAAGGGATGTTGCCTTTTTCCACACAAGCCTCCTCTTGGACTTCGACATCAAGCTCATGCTCAAGGTATTCAAGCTGCCGATAAAGAAGCTTTCCGACAAGCATATCTCCTGCTTTGCGGAGCGAATGACCACGGTCCGCAAGGAGAGGCGAAGGAAGTTCGACCTCCCTTCTTTCCAGTCCATTGTGCGAAAGGCATTTGAGGAACACTTCGGCGTAGTTTTCAGAATTGATACTCTCAACCAGTGGGAGCTTGAGCACGTCGAGATGCTGCTTCGCCACCGTTACACCAACCCGGAGTGGATATATTCGAAGCGGCATCCCAAGGTCGGCATGGGATTCGCCTCGGCCAAAACCCGCGGCGGGCTCCTGCAGGTAGGGGTCACCCTTGCAGGCGGTGTTATGGAAGCTGTTTGCCTTTCAGGCGATTTCCTGTCCACAGGTCCCGAGATTAACGCAATTGAGTCGGCGCTGCGCTACTGCCGCGCCTCCAAGCGGGAGATAAGCAAGAAGCTCAGGGGTGTCGTGAAGGCCGGAACCATCTTCAAGGTGGACAAGAATATAATTGCAAAGCTTGCGCTTAAGGCGGCCGAGCAGGTAAGACTTGCCCGTAGAAAGGCGAAGCTAACACTGGAGCTGCGAAAGAAGCAGGAGGCACAAGCCGAGAGAAAAGCAAAAGTGGCGCTGAAAGCGAAGAAGAAGCGGGAAGCGCAGGCCAGGAAAAAGGCAGAGCAGGCGCTGGAGCTGCAAAGGAAGCGGGAAGCACAGGCCGCGAAAAAGGTGGAGCAGGCGCTAAGACTGAAGAAGAAGCGGGAAGCACAGGCCGCGAAAAAGGCGGAGCAGGCGCTAAGACTGAAGAAAAAGCGAGAAGCCGAGGCCAGGAAAAAGGCGGAGCAGGCACTGAAAGCAAAAAAGAAGCGAGAGGCGCAAGCCAAGAAAAAGGCACGGGCGAAGAAGACGAAACCCGCTGTCAGGAAGACAAAGAAACCTCCGAAAGTTAAGAGGAAAACCAAGGCGGCCCCTAAGAAAAAGAAAGGCAAACCCGCCGCCAAAAAGGCAAAGAAGCCGGTCAGGGCAAAAGTTTCCAGGAAGAAGAGACCGACTGTCAGAAAAAAGCAGGCTGCCAGGAAAGCCGGGGCAGTTTCTTCAAGAGTTAGGACTACCGCGAAGAAGGGCAAGAAACCCGCCGTGGCAAGAGCAGTCAGGAAGAAAGAGGCAGCGAAGAAGGCCAGGGCTGCTTCTGCAAAAGGCAAACCCGCCGCCAGGAAAGGGAAAGTTGCCCCCAGGAAGAGTAAGCGCGTCTCAAAGAGAGCCAAAGCGGGCAAGAAAGGGGCTTCTGCGAGGAAGCCCGCCAGGGGCGTGAAATCCAGGGCTGCGAAGAGAAAGGCATCCCGGAAGCCGGCAGCGAGGGGCAAGAGGAAATGAGCCGCGTTGCCATTGTTATGATAATCGTGTTGCTTGCCTCAAGCTGCTTTTCGCTCGAGATGCGCAGGCGAGCGGCTCAACTGGAGTTTGAGAAAGGCATGCGATTCTATAACAACATTGATATCAGGGCCGCCAAGCAGGCGTTCATGCATGCAGTCAGGCTTGACCCGTCTCATCAAAAGGCTAAGGTATATCTCAGGCAAGCGAAAAGGATGCTTGGCGAACCAGAGGATTGGGAGTGACCCGATGAGAAACACCGGAGAGAGCGCCGGGGTCCAGGAGAGCCCGGAACACCTGAGAATGTCGCTTTCAACAGCGATGTGGCTTGACTATGCGACCGGCAAGTTCATGCGAAACGCCAGGTCCTGGTGCATAAACCTCCTTCTCACCTACAAAGAGGGCTGTTACGCCAACTGCGCTTACTGCGGCCTGGCGCGCAAGCGCGAGGGCTCCTACGAAGAGAAATCCTTCATCCACGTTGACTGGCCGGCTTATCCCACCGAAGACATTATCAGGCGCATCGCGGAGCGCGCGTACCGCACCAAGAGGACGTGCATTTCCATGATAACAAACAAGCGCTCAATCGGCGACACTATCGAGATTACGGGCGAGCTGGTGCGCGGGACCCCGGTTCCCGTGTCAGTCCTCGCCAGCCCGACAATAACCGGCCGCCCCGAGATGGAGGCGTTCCGCAACGCCGGTGCTGACAAGATCGGCATTGCGGTGGATGCGGCAACCCCGGGACTTTTCGAGAAGCTCCGCGGAGGCGGGGTCTCAGGCCCGCATAAGTGGGATGTCTACTGGCGCAGGATTCTCGAAGCTGTCGAGATATTCGGGGGCGAGAACGTGGGCGTGCACATGGTCACCGGGCTGGGCGAGACTGAGCGGGAGATGCTTTCCACAATACAGCGCATCCAAGACTACGGGGCCTCGACCCACCTGTTCTCGTTCTTAGCCGAGCCGGGGTCCGCCTTGCAGGACAGCCCGCAGCCGCCGCTGGAGCAGTACCGGCGCGTACAAATCGGCCGCTACCTGATTGACACCCGGCTTGCAAACGCCAGCCAGTTCAGCTTCGATGCGCAGGGCAGGCTTGCCTCGTTCGGCATAAGCGAGGAGAAGCTCGGCGAGGTGATTAGCTCCGGGGAGCCGTTCAGGACCTCGGGCTGCACAGGCAATGATGGCGAGGTGGCCTGCAACCGTCCTTACGCAAATACCATACTCCCGGAGATAAGGAACTACCCGTTCGCCCCGCGCCCGGACGATGTTGAGAAAATAAGGCAGGAAATCTGGCGGTAGAGCCGCGATGTGCGCCAAACCCATGCGCTTTTTTGCGCCCAGCATCAAGCACTATGAGATAGACTGTTATCGCAACAGCCCGGAGCCTTTCTTCGTACCTGTCTCGATAACGGGAAGTTCCTGCGCGCTTAACTGCAAGCACTGCGGCAGGAAGCTTCTCGAGACCATGACCCCGGCAGGGACGCCGGAAAAGCTCCTCGCTCTTGCGCAGAGCCTTGCGAAGCGCGGCGCATACGGCATGCTTGTCTCGGGCGGTGCGGACAGCCTGGGCGTGGTGCCGCTTGAGAAGTTCGCGCCCGCCCTGCGAAGAATCAGGCAGGAAATGGGGCTGCATGTGGCCGTGCATACCGGCATAGTTACGCCCGGACTTGCCCGCGCGCTCGCCGGGGCGGAGGTTGACTGCGCAATGCTCGACATCATCGGTGATGACAACACTATACGCGAGATATACGGGCTTGGGGCCACCGTCGAGGACTACCGCAAGTCCCTGACAAACATCATCGAGGCGGGCATACCTGCCTCTCCTCATATCGTAATAGGGCTGCATTACGGCGAGGTCAGGGGCGAGTACAGGGCGGTGGATATCGCTGCGCAATATCCGCTGGCCTCTCTTGTGCTTGTCGCGTTCATGCCGATACAGGGCACGCAAATGGCTTCCTCCGGGGTCCCGGAGCCTGAGGAAATCCGGGACGTCATCGCGTACGCAAGAGAGAAGCTTCCCGGCTGCAAGATACTGCTGGGCTGCGCGCGGCCGGGCGGCGAGCACAGGGCCAAGACAGACTGTTATGCTATTGAGGCGGGCGTGGACGGCATCGCGTACCCCACTGAGGAGGCTGTCCGCCTGGCGCAGAGCCGCGGCAGCGAGATATTCTTCAGCGAAGTTTGCTGCTCGCTGATTTTTCTTGAAACCCCGTCAACGAAATTGCGTATAGAAAGATAGAATCAGGCTGGAAAATTACGGATTTCATGCAGGAGGGCCATGGCATGAGGAATTTGGGCTTAGCGGTTCTTGTGGCGGCTGCTGTCGCGGTTTTTTGCACCTGCGGATGCAGCGATTCCACAGATAAGATTCAATCCCCCGAGCAGGGCGAAGTCACGATAGTGCTGACAGACGCCCCCTCGGATGATATTGCGGTCTTTGAGGTGGATGTTACGGAGATTGCGCTTAAGGCGGCCAGCGGGGCGGTGGTTTACGCATTGCCGCGAAGACAGAGGGTGGACTTTGCGCAGCTCACGGATGCCGGCCAACTGCTCGTGGGGAGGCGTCTTCCGGCAGGCTTTTACACAGATGTTACAATGACGCTTGACTTCAGCACGGCGGTTGTGATGCTCCAAGAGGAGACCACGCCTGCGGCGCTGTTCGATGCGGGCGGGAACCCCCTCACCGGCACTATGGCTGTAAGGGTTGTCTTCGGCCCGAATAACAGGCCCAACATCATTATCAGGCGCAACCGCCTCTTTGTTTTTGACTTCAACCTTGATGCCTCTACAATCGTAGACACCATCGCAAACAGCGTCACCGTCAGGCCGATTATCAACGCGGTGGTGGACCCGACCAACCCCAAGCCTATTATAACCACAGGCAGGCTGGTCTCCGCCGATGCCGCGACCGGGCAGATAGTTCTCTCAATACGCAACCCCCGCACAGACGAGGAAATTGCAGAATATACTGTGCATACCTGGCCGTGGACTGCATTCCACGTTGATGGCAATCCTTATTCCAACCTGGCGGGTGCCGGGATTGCGGCGCTTGCATCCCTGCCCGCCGACGCACGCGTCTGGGTACACAGCATTTGGGAGCAGTTGACTGTCGGTATCGGCGATAAAGTGGTCAAGGCCTATTTTGTCGAGGCCGGGCTCGGCGTGCCGGGCAGCGGCCAGGACTGGTGCCAGGGCCTGATAACTGCCAGGACAGGCGGGGAAGGGGCAGACCCGACTCTAACAGTTCAGGGCTGCACCTACAAAGCGGGTACACCCGGCACCTGGAGTTTCAACCAGGAAATCACCATGGACGCGAGCTTCGCGGGGTCCAAGGTGCTTCACCGCGGCAGCGTGTTCAGTCTCAATACTGATTATCTCAACGTCGGCCAGCGCATAACAGTCTACGGCGACCTGACAGGCACGACAATGGATGCCACCGGCACGGCTAACGGCATTATCCGCTGCATAAGAACAGATATATTCGGGTTTGCATCAGGGCCGTTGACTGACAACAAGCTCACTATAGAGCTCAAGCGGATTGGGCTTCGCCCGATTGCGCTGTTCGATTTCGTTGTAGATGGCACGGTGCAGGCTGCCACGGATGCTTTCGTGGCCTTTACCCTTGTTGACGCGAGCACTGTCGGGGCAAGCACGCCGGTGAAGCTCCGCGGTTTCGTCGCGCCGGTCGGCACCTCGGCGGCGCTGCCGGACTTCACGGCAGATACGGTCATAGACAGAAGCGCGGTCGCCTCGCTTCTGATATGCGAGTGGTCGCCCGCGGACGAGAACGCAATATCGCCGGCGGCGGGCAGCATTTCCATGGACCTGACAGGTACTGTGTATGCGAAGGTTGACTGGGGCTTTGTCGCAATGGCTGACCTGGACCCGGCAGACCCGCCGGAGATAGTGCCGATGTTCGGGCTGGGGATTTACCTGATACATCAGGCTGGCACAAACGAAGTGTACCTGAGTTTCGAGGCGTTCAGCGATGCCCTTGTGGGCAAGCTCGGCCCGGCGGGCAAAGTTTACCAGGTATTTGCGCTTGGGAAGTACGACAATACCCCCGGTCTGCAAAAGCTTTCGGCAAGTTCGGTCGTGGTTGTGCTCGAATAGCAGCTATACAACAGCAAGCCTCGGGCTTCAGAGGTTAGTCAAGTCCAAGCGTGTCAAGTGCGCTCTTGAGGTTGGGGAATATTGCAAAGAAAGGCATTATTCCGAGCACGCTCATTGCGCCCCCGACCGCCTGTGACACATCTACAAGATAAACCGAATGCGTGCCTTCCCTCTGCCTCTTATCGGACGAGTAGCTGACAAGCAGCCCGAGGGCTGCGGAAGACATGTACACCACGTTTTTCAGGTCAAGCACTACTTTGGCTATGTCCTTCTCATCGAGTTCACGAAATATCCGCCGCAGGAGTCTTGCATCTTTGGCTTCGACCGTGCCATCCATCCTGATAATCGCGGTCCTGGGCGGACCCTCACGGACTTCCGTATCTATGTGCAGCGTCTCCTCATCTATTTCTTTCTCAATTCCTTCCTCCACCTTGACCTGTGGAAGCTCCTGGCCACAGTTCGGGCAGAATTTCGCAGTATCTTCAGTCCTCTTGCCGCAACTGTTGCACTTGCGCACTATTCACCCCCGCTTGCGGAAAGCCTGTCATTGTTGCCATCTTCGGTAGTCCCTAACAGTATAGACGCAAAATCGCCGGCCAGGTAAAACGATCCTGTAACAATAATAACACCTTTCTTGCCCGCAGCTTCCTGCCCTGCCTCGAACGCCTGCGGGATTTCCTCAGCCACCTGCCCCTTTTTCCCCCCTATCTCCAGAAGCAACTCCAGCAGTCTTGCCGGGTCAGCAGACCTCGGGTTCGAGCTCCGGGTGAAGACAAACTCGCCGGCAATTTCGTTTAGAATCGACAGACACGCCGGCAAATCTTTATCCGCCGCCAGAGAAACAATTGCCACAACCTTACCCTGCCCGGTACTAACGGCATCCGCCCAGCGGTGCGAAAGCCCCGGATGTGCCTTGAAGCTATCTACAAGAGCCCGGAGCGAATCGGCGTTATGCGCGCCATCCAGCAGCAGAAACGGTTCCCCCGGAATAACCTCAAAGCGCGCTCTCAGTCTCGCGCCAGACAGGCCTGCCGAGACTTTCCCCAATTCCAGTTTGACCAAGCCTGCTTTGTGCAGTTCCTCCACAGCGCCTATTGCGCAGGCTGCGTTCTCGCGCTGGCGAATGCCCTCAATACCCAGCCTCTCGACCTCGCAGGCGCCTGTTTCGGATTCGAAACGCAAAGCACTGGATTTATCCTTATCGCCGCAAACAACGATATCCCGGCCAACCAGGCGCAACGGGGAGCCGCGTTCGGAACATGTGCGCTCTACCGTCTCAAGCGCTTCGGGCACCTGGGGCGCGCTCACAACCGGCACGCCCGGCTTTATAATCCCGCATTTCTCATACGCTATTTCGGGCAGGGTTTTGCCCAGCCTGTCAGTATGGTCAAAACCGATGCTTGTAATTACGGAGACTGCCGGCTCAAGGACGTTTGTAGCATCGAGCCTGCCGCCTATTCCCACCTCAAAGACCCCGGCATCAACCCGCTCGCGGGCGAAGAAAAGCATTGCCGCCGCGGTGAGTATTTCAAAGTACGTGGTCCGTATCATCTCGCTCTCGGCCTGCCTGATGCACGGCGCCAGCTCGCTCATGACCCCGGCGAACTCATCCCTGCTTATCCAGCGCCCGTCAATGCATATCCGCTCACGCAGGTCAAGGACATGCGGCGAGGTGTAAAGCCCGGCCTTTTTTCCATGAGCTTTCAGCACAGAAGCGGCAAAGGCGCATGTCGAGCCCTTACCCTTTGTACCTGCTACGTGGACAGAGGGAAATGCCGCTTGAGGGTTGCCTGCCAGTTCCAGTATGCGGAACATCCTGCCGAGGCGGAACGCCGCCTGGGTCCAGCGGTAATTTGGGAGCTTCTCGTAGTTAATGTAAGTTTCGAGGTAGGCGACAGCTTCATGGTAGTTCAACACGTCCAGCCCAACCTGTATTTTCAAAAGTGGCAAGCCACTACTTTTCCTGAGGCGCTTTCTCAAGCAGCTTCGCCGCCTCATCAAGGGCAGGCGCAAGCACCGCTTCTTTTATCAACAGCACTCCCTCCCGGCCGTCAAGGCGGGTGTAGCGCGCTTTGTCTTTCTCGCTGAGTTCCCCGAGAGTCAGCCTGTACTGCTCACCTTTAATCCCCAGGTCAATGAAGTCCCCGTCTTCCCTGAAGCCGAACTTCCCGTCGTCTGCCGGCCCAAGAATGTCATCTGCCTTGACTGCCATCACTTTCATGACAAGCTTTGTCATCAGGTCCATGTCAAGCTTATCCCCCTGAGGCGTTAACCACTCCTGCACCTTCTTGCCGTCCTTTTCCGACTCTTTTCTCTCTGCCTGAAACATCTTACCGCCGCGGCGCACGGCAAGCGAATCCGGCACATCACCGGCAGGGAAAACACGCAGGTTTGCAAGCTGGGATAGCTTCACGTTTGCAGTGTCAAGGGCGCGGTCAACCATTGTAAAGACCAGGTTGCTCTCCTTGTGCGCCCCGTAGCAGGCGGCCGCCTCTTTCTTGCCTACAATTATCGTGGCTGTTTTCTCCCCGTCGCCCACAGTCACGCTGAGGGCCGGTTTGTCAAGCCCGTACTGCGAGAGTTCTACTTTTCCAAGCACGTCCAGGGGGACAATGGATGTGAAGTACTTGAGTATCTCCTCGACTTTCCCCTTGTCCGCGTCAAAGGTGAAGCCGAAGATTTCGAGTTTCCACTCCTGCTCATTGTCAGCGTCGCGCCGCAGTGTTATCTCCCGCCCTCCCCTGCTCAGGCGTATTGTATCCACCTTCTTGCGGTCGAAAGCTGCAAGCTTCACCTCAAGCAGCCTCTCCAGCGAGGGAAAAAGCTGCCTGAAACTGCTCCGGCCTATGCTGAAAAGCATCTCAACGCCATTTACCTTAACCTGTCTTATGCCCAGCGTGTTCTCAATCTCCCTGGACACCTCAATTCTCCTTGTAGTCCCGTTCGTCAGGCTGAGAACCGCGGTGTATTCCGGGTCTTTGAAGTCTGAAATCTTTTTCCTGTTCAGGAGGTCATCCGGCTTGAAATCAGCATATTTCTCACCAAGCTGCCTGGCTGCATCCTTGCGTTCCTTGAAGCCGAGCTGCGGCTGTGTCAGGCGCCACCGGCCCCCCCCGTCACGCTCAATGACAATATTTTTCTGCGGGCCTGTGAGGGTGACCGACTTCAACTCCTTCCCGGGCAGCTCAATCACCTTCAGGTCAAGCAGCTTCCCCGTATCTTCGAACAGCCGTTCCACAACATATTTGGCAACTATGTATGGCAACCCGGCGCCGGGCGAGGTATCGCCGGGGTCCACAACCTTCAGATACCGGCGCCCCTGGTCGTCATTCTCAAGGCGCCCGCCGACAACTATCTTCTTGACGCTCCCCTCATCAAAGGTCAATGTCGCAACACACTCCTCCTCTTTGAACCCGTAATGCTCTTCCCTGTCCGGGCTGGCAACGTCGTCCGCCCTGCGCGAGGCCAGGGAGTTGAGCAAGTCCCCTATGCCTTTGTTGTCGGCTTTGTAAGGGACGTGAGCGGTTGCGACTTTCCATTCGGTTGCCTCGGATACTTTCGTATTCTCCTTAGGCGCGCCTCCCCGCTCGAAAGTCAGTTCAGCCCCGGGGGAGCGGAGCTCAAAAGCGGCAATCTTCGCCACATCAAGGCCCGGGAGCAGTGCCAGGTCGAGCCAGAGCTCGTTCTCTATCCCTGTCATGTCGCCTTTTTCCGGGCGGCTGATGCCGAGGCGGGAGAGAAGGCCGGCATCTGCAAGCACCACCTTACTTGAGCCTGCCCTGCGGACAAAGGTATTGCGCCACGAAGTACCGCCCTTGCCGATAAGCAGGTGTGTAATCTCCGAGCCGCCCGTGTCCCTGACTACGAGGTGAATCGCCTGCTCATCAGTAATGCCGAACTCTCCGAAAAGCGAGGGGTCCTCCGCGCGGGTCTCGCCGGCAAGGCCCTGCAGGTCGCCAAGGAGGCTGGTGATTCGTTTCTCATCCGCGCGTGCACCGAACTTCGAAGGGGCAATCCACACCTCACCCTTCTTCGCAAGGACAACCTTCCGGGCAGGCTTCGCCCCGTGGAAGAACTCGATATAACCTGCGTAGGCCAGCTCGAAATCCTCAACAAGCCGGGCTTCCTCAATCCCCGTCCTCGGGCCGCTGCGCACCGCCTTGACCGCTACAACCACCAAAACCAAAACCGCCAGTACAATACCAAGTATCAGAAGCTGCTTGCTTTTCATCCTGGTCGCAAACCTCCTTGTTTCCCTACCGCGAGAACCTTCTCAGGTACGCCGCCCTGCGCCTCCTGCGGATTACAGAGCGCGTAATGCCGAGAGCCGCAAACACTATCGGCACAAGCCCCAGAGCAAGGAACCTGTAGAAAATCTTTTCGCCATCGGTCAGCGTGCGCTTCATGCGCATCACATCACCCTTGGAGCGCACGCTTATCAGGTCTTCGCCAAGGGTTAGGGCATCTGCGGCATTCAAGAGAAGCGTCGTGTTCGAACGCGCCGCGAGGAAATTGTCGCTGAACATCTCCGCGGAGCCGATGATAATAATCTTCGTCTCCTTACTCTTATCTTTGGCGCCGGGGGCGGGGCCTGTTATGTAAACCGCCAGGTTTTTCGGCCCCTCCATCTTGTGGTGCTGGGGGTCCACATCGGGAGGCAGAAGCTGGGCGGTCTTACCCGGAATAGCCCACGAGTCCGCCGAGCTCCAAAAGAGAGTCCGGGCCTGCAGCCCCGCAGAGCTCAAGGTCTTTTCGTTAAGCTCCAGGGCACCGCCCCAGATATAGAAAAGCCCCGCCAGCCTGTCGGTTATGCCTGTCTCCTTGTTCATGCCCTGCTCGGGAACCATTATCTGCATGGGAAATTTCACCGGCTCTGAGCCTGTCCTGTACATCCCCTGCCCCAGCATTCTTGTCACCTGCATCCTTACAATGTCGCAGCGCAAGTCCATAAGGATGTTGTCTGGCATGCTCACTCCAAACTTCCGCAGCAGCGCGTCAACCCCCGTATCTGTCTTCGAAGGAGTAGCATTTATCCTCCCGTCCGGCGACGGGCTGTAGGAGTAAGTGTATTTCTGCACCGCTATGACAAGGTTCTTGCCCTGCGCGACAAAGTCCTCTATCTTCTTCACCTGCGCCGGCTCAAGCTTTTCCAGAGCAAAGACCAGGAGTGCGCCCGCTTTCTCAGGCACCTTTGAGGCGCCCTTAAGGTCGGTTTCCAGCACCTCGTAACCCTCCTGCCTGAGCAGTTCCTTGACTCGCAAATAGCGGTCGTCAGGCGGCGGGACAGGCCGCCCCATCTGCGCCAGAAGCTTGCGGAAGTTCTCATCCCTCATCCGCGGGTCGGCGTACTGCGCGGGCGCATAAATCGCGACCGCAGGCTTGCTCTCCAGCGTCATGCGGTAAACCCGCGACACTATTTCATACTCGAGCTGGCCCAGAGTGCTCGGAATAATGTGTGGTATTACCTCCTCAGGCCTGTCGAGGTAAGTTATGGAAATTGTCGAGTACACCAGCCTCGTCTCCCGCGCGTCGCGCTGGACCGACTGGGTCATAAACGGGATAATGTTCTTCTCCTGAAGCTTCCTCTGCGTCTCCACATCACCCGTCGGGTCAATCACCTCATAGGTGAAGTTATCCGAAGACACGGCGAACTCATCGAGTATGTCGCCCACATCCCGCTGTATGTTCTTCATCGCGGTTGGCAGCCTGTCGCTGGGCGATACATAATAGCGAACCTTAATCGGCGCCTTAAAGCCCGCCAGGATTTTCCCGGTCGTGGGTGAAAGCGAGTACAACCCGGTCTCAGTCATGTCGAACCGCAAAAACCCCATTTCCGCAGTGAGCACGTTTATCACCACCGCTATCGTAAGCACAACCGCAACGCCAGCCGGGAAAAGGCGCCCGCCATGCATGCGTATGCGCGACTCGATGGCGTAGACATTAAGAAGCAAAAACGCCGCCGTAAACGAGAGGAAGTAGAGCACATCACCTGCCGCAAGCACACCCCGCTCGATTGACTCGAACCTCGCCGCCAGGCCCACCGTGTTCTTTATCGCCGTGCCCAGCCCGCCGGTCCAGCCGTCAAGCGGCATCGCCACGACGTTCGTCCCGAGAAGGTAAAATGCAAAACATATCACCATGGCGATGATAAACGCAAGTATCTGCTCCTTAAACAGCACAGAGACAAAAAGCCCGACCGAGAGGAAGAAAGCCCCCAGCAGTATCGAGCCAACGTAGCCGCCTATGACAGGGCCCCAGTCAGGCTCACCTGAAAGCGCCAGTATCACCGGAATAGTCACTGTGCCCCCAAGCGAAACCAGGTAGAACACAAATGAAGCCAGGAACTTGCCAAGCACCAGCTCCTGGTTCTTCGCGGGGAATGAAAGCAGCAGGCCTATCGTGCCAGTCCGGCGCTCCTCAGCCCACATCTTCATCGTCACCGCCGGCATGAAGACGGCAAGCGTTATGGGAAGGATGCTGAAGAAGTACCGCATCTCCACCACGGTCATAAAGAAAAATGTCGCGGTAAAAAGGCCCGCGTTGACAAGCAGAAACACAATAACAAATATGTACGCTATCGGCGAGTTGAAGTACGCGAAGAATTCCCGCCTGAAAATATTCAGGATGTTTCTCACTGCTGCACCTCCTCTCCCGGCTCGGAAGTTGCAGCATCGCCTGTCTCCGCGCTTTCCTCCTCCCCGCCTTCGGGCGCCCCGGGTTCCTCCGACGTCCGCGTCAGGGCAAGGAAGGCATCCTCAAGTGAAGGTTTTGCAGGCGTAAGCTCTTTAACCAGCCACCCGTGCTCCTTAATCATTCTCGCCAGCTCCGTGGAAAGCTTCTCTTCATCATCACCCTTCACGCGGAAACTGACCGACCCGCCCTCCTCGCGCAGGAACTCGGCATCCCTCGCACCGGGCAAGGCGCCGAGAAGCTCCTCAGCCGGCCTGCGCTCGCTCTCAACCGTAATCAGCGTGGAGAATCCGGCAACCGCATCCTCACGTATGTCGTCGGGTTTGCCGTCTGCAACAACCCTGCCGTGGTTGATTATCACAATCCTGTCGCTCACAGCCTGCGCTTCCTGCATTACGTGAGTTGAGAAGATAACACATTTCCCTTCCCCGCCGTTGCCCCCGTCTGCGAGGCTCCGGACCAGCTTGCGTATCTCGGAGGTCTGCAGGGGGTCGAGGCCCGAGGTCAGCTCGTCGAGAATCAGCACCTCCGGGTCATGAATAGTCGCCTGCGCAAGTCCCACCCTCTGGCGATACCCGCGGGACAGGTCGCTCAGGAGCTTGCGATACACCGGGCGCAGGGCACAGGCATCAAGCACCCACTGCATCCTTTTGTTTAGCGCCCCCGGTGCAATCCCGCGCGCACGGCCGACAAACTTCAGGTACTCCGCAACCTCCATGTCCGGGTAAAGCGGCTCGCGCTCAGGCAGGTAGCCGACAATCCTGCGCACCTCGACCGGCTCCTCGACCACGTCGTGCCCGCCGACGCGCACCACGCCCGAAGACGGCACAAAGTGCGCGGCGATGATGTTCATCATCGTGGTCTTGCCCGCGCCGTTAGGGCCGAGCAGGCCGAGCACCTCTCCCTTCTTCGCCGCGAATGAAATCGAGTCAACAGCCTTGAACGACCCGTAGTACATCGAAATTTCCTTAACCTCAATCACCTGCCGTCTCCTGTGCTGATAACTTTGAGAGCCTGTTTGCCACCCGCAGGGCGAGTTGAACCATATATATTATTGAAACAGGAAGATATGTCAAGAGCTACAGCGCTTGTTTCTGAGTTTTGTCTACACCACGGGGAAGGAATGCGGTCTGCCCTACATCACAAGGCGCTTCTCAATCCGGGCGCGTTCCGCGGCGGAAAGGTCCCCTATCAGGTAGTTCACAGAGTCAATAAATATTTCCTTGCTGAAAGGCTTGGGCAGGTAGACCGACGCCCCCGCGCCGTATGCACGCATAACCGAAGACATCGAGGAGTGCATCCCGAGGACAACGACGGGAACTTCGTTGAACCCCAGTTTCGCAAGCAGGTTAATCTCCGGGCCCGGGTCAACCGTATCGCGCAGCGCGTCAATCACCACCAGGTCAATCCCCTCAAGGCACTGCTCTTCAACAGTTTTCTGAAGGTCATCGGTGGGAAAGCAATGGTATCCGGCTGCGGCAAGGACGGTGTGAAGTATCTCCTCCGCCTTTTCCGAATCTGTCACAATTATTACGCGCCGCCGTTTCTCCATCAGCCCTCCTCTTTGTTTATATATATTGACGAAACCACACCAAAATTTCAAACAAAAAATAAAACACAAAAAAAGTCATCCATGACTCGGAGCCGCAACCGTGCTATAATTCCGTATCGAATACTCAAGGGTACTGACATGCGAAATACCGTCGTTGCCTGCTTCCTGCTTGTTGCGGCGATTACCTCTGGCTGTGCCGATTTCAAAACCTACATGAAAGACCGCAGCAACGACCTTGCCGACTGTTTCACCGTAAGAGTTGGCAGAGCCTACGGCCTTGGTATCCGCGGACAGGTCACAAACTATGTGAGCGTTTCCGGCGGCGCATCCTTCAGGGAAAGCAAAGAGGGCTATTTTGGCCGAGCCAAAATACAGGTAAGTGGAAACTGGTCTGGTATACCGGTAAACCAGTTAATGCTTATGTTTGGATATCTGGTATTTGTAGATGTCCGCCTGTGGGACAACGCACGTCTGCCGCAAGGTGCCAGTCTGTTTGGCGTGAATATTTCAGAGTTCGTGGACGAAGTCGGCATTCCCTATGCGGAGCGGATGAGACCTTCAACACCTTTTCTCAGAGAGAAGTTCTTCCTCGAAATAGGTGCTACTCTGGGCATAGTTGGCTTCGATTTGGGTTTTAATCCTGTCGAGTTTGCGGACTTCCTGCTGGGCTGGTTCAATGTTGATATTACCGGAGATGATACAAAAGAGAAGGTTGTAACAGAATCGGCATCAAAGGCTGAAGGCTCGGGCTTGAAAGAATAGTTTTTTGCCCAATTTCTTAGATTTTGGGAATATTTGACCAGCCCGGGTGTTTAATGTTATGACGAAAGAAATTGTACCTTTGGAGCATTGCGGAAGTGATGCGTAAAAGCACTAAAATTGCAGCAACTGTTTATGGCGCAAGATGTTACACGCAACCACATTCCCAGATATTGCGCAACCTGCTTGCGTAGCAACAGGTTGCGTGCTTCCCAAACTCGCGCTGAACCACGCAAATGTAACAGAGACCCCCGAAAAATCTGTAAATTCAAACCCCGTTTTGGGACATGTCTGCTCCGTAACATGCTTTGGTAACAAGGGGTTAGGTAATTGTGATGCCACACAAGCTATTTACAGATGTATTTACAGACACCACTTGACAACTTGCGCGATTTGTGAGATTGTGGAGCGGCAAACTTCAGGAAAAAAACGGGGGAGAAGCGATGATTTTTGACAAAAAGATGTTCGAGAGTATTTGCGAAGAGTTCTCAGGCTCGCTTGCCAAACGCGAGGTTGAGCAAATAGCCCAGTTCCACAGGATACAGGCCTCGCCGGGCTTCCACGATGCAGCCCTGCACGTGCTTGCGCGCCTCAAGGAAATCGGGGTGAAGTCGAAAATGGAGAGATTCCCTTCAGACGGCAGGCGCAAGTATTTCACCTGGACCTCGCCTGTCGGCTGGTCAGCGACCCAAGCCCGGCTCGAACTCATCGAGCCGGAAAAGAAGACGCTTGCAAAGTACCCGCAGGTTCCCTGCAGCCTCGCGGCTCACTCGAAGATGGTTGACGGGGAGTTCGAGGTTGTAGATGTCGAGACCGGCCTCGAGCCCCGGGAGTATGAAGGAAGGGATGTCAAGGGAAAGGTTGTGCTTGCATCCAGACGCTCTGCGGAGGTGTTCAGGCCCGCAATGCTCGAGCGCGGCGCGGCCGGTATCCTCTCCTACCTGCCCGACCGGCCCCAGCAGCCGGACATGATACCTTACAACGCCCTCTGGCCGAAGAAGTCCGAGCTGAAGAAGCTGGGATTCAGCTTCTCGCTCTCAAGGCGGGCGGCGCTGGAGATTAAGTCCTACATTGCCGCAGGCAGGAAAGTGAAGGTAAAGGCCAAAGTCGCCGCAGACATCTTCCCTTCCAAGCTCGATGTCCTTACCGCACAGTTCCCCGGAAAGGGGCCGGGCGTGCTCTTTATAGCGCACCTCTGCCACCCCCAGCCAGGGGCGAACGACAACGCAAGCGGCGCAGGTACGCTAATCGAGCTTGTTAGGACAATAAAAGCTCTGACCGGGGCCGGGAAGCTCAGGCTGCGCCGGCCAGTACGTTTCATGTGGGTGCCGGAGATGTTCGGCACGCTGGCATACCTTGACTCGCATCCGGAACTCGCAGCCAACACGCTCTGCTGCATTAACCTCGACATGGTGGGGGAGAACCAGGCGCTCTGCAACTCCAAGCTGCTGATATACGACACGCCGTGGTCTGTCCCGAGCTTTCTTTGCGACCTGGTATGCGAGGGCTTGGAAGCCGCGGCGGAAAAGGTCAGGCCCGACCCGTCCGGCTCACGCGCAATGACGCACTTTCAGCAAATGCCCTACTCCGGCGGCAGCGACCACTACATACTCGCGGAAGCGACATGCGGCGTGCCCGCTGTAATGGTGAACCAGTGGCCTGACACTTTCTACCATACCCACGCCGACTCGCCGGAATATGTTGACGCAACCCAACTGGCGAGGGTGGGAGTTGCCTCTCTTGCGGCCGGCCTGTTTGCAGCCAATGCAGGCGCTCCCGGGGCAATCGCGCTCTCAGCCGCGGTCGAGGCGCACGCTAACACGCGGTTCTCGCAAGTGATGACGCACAGGTTCGAGCACCTTCGCTCGACAGGGAAAGACAAGCTCCCCGGCGAGTACCACCGCGTCCGGCGCCACCTCATGTATGCACTGGCAAAGGAGGGGGCTGCGATACACTCCATACGCCAGCTCTCGAAGTCCCGCGAGGTGCAGTACTATCTTGAAAACGCCGAGGATGCGCTTGACTCGCGGGAGGCGGCGGGAGCGGCGAAGCTCGACCGGTACATCCGCGGGCGCCTCTCGATAAAGGGAGCCATGCCGCCGCAGCCTGCCGACGAGAATCTCGAACATCTCGCCAGGGTGGTTCCGAGCAGGCTTTTTGCAGGCCCGCTTGAGATGGGCCTGCTTCGCGAAAGCCCGGAGTCCGACAAGTACTACCGCGAGAAGATGAAAAAGGACTCCACCAACGGGCAAAGGCTTTACGAGACAATCAACCTCATGGATGGCAGGAGAAGACTAAGTGATATCTACCAGATGGTGGATGCGGAGTTTCCGTTCTTTGAAATAGAGCTGCTCGAACAGTTTGTCGAGGACCTCAGGCAACTCGGGCTGGTCCAAACCCGCAAGGTGAGGCGCTCCGGCAAGTAGCTACGCCGGGTTATCACTTTCAGGGCCCTGTTGCAGGGGTCCGGGCGCGGCTCGCAAGGAAGGCGCGGACGGCCTCGATTATCATCCAGACCTCGAGCACCAGAATTGCGAGGCCGATAACTGTCAGAGGATAGTTGACGTTTCCGCCCGGCGCGGGATGGGTGTAGGACCAGATGTTCAAAATCATCGCCCACGTGGTGATTGTGATGACAAAGAGCATGGGGAAAAGCGCGTAGATGGCGCCCTTGCCGCGCTTGAGCAGGTACACTGTAATGACAAGCAGCACAAGGCCGGCGAGCATCTGGTTTGCAGCGCCGAATATGGGCCAGAGAGCCATGCCGACGTTCTTGCCGCCCATTTGCAGGAAGACAAGCAGGGCGGCAAGGCCGACTGCAACCATTGTCGCGGGATGCCGGCGGGTGAGGAAGCGCACTTTAAGGTCAGCGGCAAGCTCGTTAACCACGTAGCGCTGGATGCGCGTGGCGGAGTCAAGCGTTGTCGCGGCGAAGCTGACAACTACAACTGCGATTATCGCCTTGGCCAGAGCAACAGGAATGCCCAGCGCTCCGACGAAACGCGCAGAGCCGTTGATAAATGCGCCCAGCTTCGCGCCCAGACCCTGCGCCGCCGACCAGGAGGCATAGTGTTCATGCCAGGCGCCGGAGGTTTCAAAACCGGCGCAGCAGGCGATAATCACTATGATTGCAAGCGCGCCCTCGAGGAGCATGCAGCCATAGCCGATTGAGAGCGAGTCCTTCTCGTTGGAGAGCTGTTTGACCGTGGTGCCGGAAGCGGCGAGCGAGTGGAATCCGCTGACTGCCCCGCAGGCGACAATCACGAAAAGGAACGGGATAATGGCGGGGGCGTCCTTTACCGCGCCGAGGTTCCACGCAGGCCCGACAATCTCCGGCCGCAGGACAAAGAGGCCAAGCACAATGGCACCGAGGCCCACGTAGAGCTCGTGGGAGTTGATGTAATCGCGCGGCTGAAGCAGCCGGTGAACAGGCAGGGTCGAGGCAATGTAAACGTAGACCAGGAGAATGATAATCCAGGTGGTTATCTCCCCTCCAGCCCCGATAAACGAGATGCTCGACAGCTTCAGGGGCAAGAGCGTGCCGATGTAGATTGTCACATACATCACGACAAGCGCAATCAGGGAGTAGAGCCTGTGGTTACCTTTGCGACTGTACACCATGTATCCAAGCCATATTGCAAGCGGTATCTCAACCCATATGGGAAACACCGACTCGGGATACATCCTGAAAAGAATCGCGATAATGTATGCGAAAACTGCTATGACGATGAGCAGCAGGAAGAAAATGACAAACAGGAAGAGCAGCCTGACCTTGGGGCCGATAATGTCTTTCGAGACCTCGCCGATTGACTTGCCCTTGGCGCGGCAGGAGATGACAAGCGAGCCGAAGTCGTGCAGGCCGCCTATGAATATCGAGCCCAGAATTATCCATATAAGCGCGGGCAGCCAGCCCCAGATAACAGCTATTGCAGGCCCGACTATCGGCCCGGCCCCGCCTATCGTGGTGAAATGGTGGCCGAACAGAATGGAGCGGTGAGTCGGTACATGGTCAACCCCGTCCTCAAACTGGCGTGCAGGCACATCCCTGGTATCACGGATTCCGAAAATCCTGCGCCCCAGGAAGCGGCCATAGAGGTGGTATGCCAGAATGAAGCCGACAAACGAAAGAACCGCCATCAATATCGAACTCATCCAGCTCTCCTGCGAACAAGGTGGCTATCTGCCATTCTACGGGTTAGAAGAATTGTGTCAAGTTGCAATGCGAAGAATCTCAAGTCTTCTCTTGATATTGAGCCCCGGCGGATGTTATTATCGGGTTGGGGAGGTAGATTATGGACATAATTTGCCCAGAGTGCAAGACATCACTGAAGGTCGGCGAAAAGCACCACTACAAGATGATAAAATGCCCGAAGTGCGGGAAGGAGTTCCAGGTGGTGGGCCGCGAAACAGTTCAACTCACACGCGAGTACCTGGACAAGCTTAAAGAGAAAAAAGAAAAAGAGCAAGACAGCTAACGCAGGAAGGCTGCACTTATTTATCGGTTCCTGCGAGGCTTTCTCCTGTTGCTTTTCTTGCGCTGCCGGGTAATTTCCTTCTGCAAATCGCGGTTCTGCTTCTTTAAATCCCTCACCTCGTCGAGGACCCGGGCATTGGGATTGTCAAAGTAGCGGCTCTCCCTCTGGAACTCCTCATACTTCTCATCACCAAGCAGTGACTTGAGGTTCTCCCTCGTCTCATGCCTGATACCCCGCGTGTCTTCCTTCATGACCCTGCGGTCCTCGTCGCTGAGCTCTTGCCCGGCAAGGCCCTTGCGAAGCTGCCCGATACGGTTCAGGCCCTCAAGAGACATATCCAACACCTGCTCCTTCAGGTGGTCATCAAGATGTATCCGCGAAGTAACCACGTCAAGCTTCCTCGCAAGCTTGCCTCCCATCCTGTCTATCTGCTTCTCTATCTTGAGAATCTCCAGCTTCTTCTGGGCCTCCTCGAACGACTCGGCCTTGGGGTAAGCTCCAACATACTCACTCGCCATCTCCGCCTCGCTGAAATGCTCCCCAAAGAAAGGGTCGAACTCCTCTTCCCCCGGCGGCGTCTCAACCACAGGCCCTGAGGCAGGCGCTTGAGAGGAGGCGGGTTTCGCAGCTCCCCGCTTCTGCTGCCCTGCATCTGCCGCGTCAGGCTCGACCCCGCCGGCAGCCGGGGCAGGCTGAGCCTCCAGCATCTCCCTGGCAGTGCCTGCCGTGCCAGTACCGCCTGTTGGCGGACCTTCCCAGACTTGCGAACCGGCTGTGACCATAGCGTAGATACATATACCGCTCAGGCCAAGCACCCCGGCTATTAGAAGAACGGTTTTAAGCACGTAACCTCTCATAAACTCAGCCTTCCCAGATATCACACGCGCCATTACGTTAAACACCTTCGAATGCTCCCGGTTTCCAAGAAAATTCAGCCTGTCCCACTTTTCCCAGGCCAATCTCCTGCATATAATCATACCATCGGAAGTCCTCTTGTGCAAGGTACATTCGCCTGCCGCGTAAGAACAGCCTGATATTTCCGTCTGTAAATAGAGTTCCTTACGTACCAACGACTTACGACATCTATTTACAGATTTACAGGGGGTCTCCGTTACAAGTGCGTGGTTCAGCGTGAGTTGGGGATGGACGCAACCTCTTGCTACGTAAGCAGGTTGCGTCGAAACGCGAAGCGTGGGTGAGTGTAACATCTTACCTGCCAATGAGTTGGGACAAATTTCACCACAGAGACACAGAGGGGAACTTTTATGTTTTCTTTTTCTTTAACCATGTTATTTTCTTCTCTGTGACCTCTGGTGCTGCAAGCACTTCTGTCAAAAGTGGCTGCGCCACCTCCACGTCTCCGCGGTGAGAAATCAACCACATTTATTTATACGTATGAAACACCGAAATGTCAGCTAAAATCCCGAAAGAATCTCATAAAAACCGTCATACGGACTCTCGCATTCCACTCACTCAAGAGATCACAGGCTTATCGCGGGGAAGCACGATATTCATACGCCCTAAGTGCTTTACTTTCCAGGGGGAAGAAGTTATCATAATTTCTTAGTCGAACAGACCGGCAATCATTTTGGCAAGGCTGGCAGTTGTAGAAGATGCTTGAAAGGTTTGTTACAGCTACGGCAAAAAAAGGCTATACTGCTCTTGTTGATCAAGGCGTGGTTTCCGGCACCAACTTCCTGACCGGCGTGCTGCTCGCCCGCCTCTGCACCAAGGAACAGTACGGCCTCTACGTTCTTGCGTTTTCACTGCTCCTGTTCTGGGACGGGTTCCGCAACTCGCTTATCGGCTCGCCCCTGGTAGTCTATCTTCCCCGCAAAGCGGTTGACGAACAGCGCCCCTATCTCGGTGCCACTACCCTTATGCATGGGCTTGTTCTCCTGCTGGGAGCTGCGTTCTTCGGGCTGGCAGCATTTATCACAAAAACCACTGGTGATGCTGCTTTATCTGTAGTGCTTCTTTCCGGCATGTTTGCGCTCTGCGGATATTCCTCAAGAGAACATATAAAGCGTGTCTTTTACGCACAACTCAGGGTACGGCGCACACTACTCGTTGACGGCGCATACTGTATTCTGCAGCTTGGCGCACTAACTGTGCTGTGGCAGTCTAACTTGCTCTCGGCGGTGAACGCGCTGCTCGCGCTCGGCGCTGCCCAGACTGAAGCTGCACTGTT